>CAZRID010000056.1:10612-13105 GCA_964600055.1 uncultured Acidimicrobiaceae bacterium | reverse complement strand
GTCGCCCATCTCGCCTTCGATCTCGGCCCGGGGAACCAGAGCGGCGACCGAGTCGATCACAAGGACATCGAGAGCGCCGGAGCGGATGAGCATGTCAGCGATCTCGAGAGCCTGTTCCCCGGTGTCGGGCTGGGAGATGAGGAGCTCGTCGACATCGACTCCGATCGCCTTGGCATAGATCGGATCGAGGGCATGCTCGGCGTCGATGAAGGCGGCGATGCCGCCGTTGCGCTGTGCCTCGGCCACGATATGAAGGGCGAGACTGGTCTTACCCGAGCTCTCCGGGCCGTAGAGCTCCACGATCCGTCCCCGGGGCACACCACCAATCCCCAATGCCAGGTCCAGTGAGAGGGCGCCGGTCGAGATGACGTCCACCTTTCGATTGGCCGCTTCACCCAACTTCATGACTGCGCCCTTGCCAAACTGGCGCTCGATCTGGCTGAGGGCCATGTCCAATGCCTTGTCCCGTTCCATTCCGGCTCCTTCCTCGGATCTCATAACGGCCAACGTATCTGCCGGCACCGACAGGAACCTGGCTCCTCCGTCGCTCTGCTGATTTCTGTTGCCATGGGGTCCATTCTTTCCCTGGATACTAGACCGAACATGTGTTCGTGATGGTCATTACCTGAAGAGCGCCAGAGTTTCAAGAGGCTCGTAGCTGGCGCCGTCCCGTCCGAGATGCGACCGATAGACCGTGATCGATTCGCACTGCCATTCGATGCCCATCGCCGGGGTGGTCTCGACCAGTCGAGTGACATCCTGTGCCGGGCGCACGCGGCTCAAAGTGAGATGGGAGCGGAACGGTCGCTCCTCCCCTGCCAGGCCGACCGATTGAGCCGCCTCCTCCGAGATGTCGGCTAGTTCTCCCAGCCGATCCAAGCCTTTGGTCACACCCACCCAGATGACCGTGGCATTGCGTGGCCGGGGGAACGCGCCCAGATTGCCAAGGCCGACCCGAAAGGGCTCACCGAGATCGGCGGTGTCGAGTGCGCCGAGAAAGCGTTCGTAGGAGACCTCGTCGACGCTCCCCAAGAAGCGCAGCGTGATGTGCCAGTTCTCAGGTGGGGCGATCTTGCCCGGGACCTCGACCCGACCCAACCGATCGGCCAGTGCCATCCGCACCTCGTCTGGCAGGGGCACCGCGACGAAGACGCGGCGACTCGGGGCTCCACCGCTTAGTTGCTCCACCATTTCCCGATGAGGGCAAGACGGGCAAGCTGGAGGGCGGCGGCGGTCGCATAGGTCCGAACCCGTTCCCGGTCCCCGGTGAACCTCATCTCGCGGGCCCGGACGTCATCCGGTGTGGCCACTCCGATGACCACCGTGCCAACCGGCTTCTCGAGAGGCTCCGGCCCGGCGGAGCCGGTCACTGAGATAGCCACATCCACGCCGAGCAAGTCCCTTGCCCCTGTGGCCACCGCTAATGCGGTCTCGACGTTGACCACCTCGGTGATGTCGGTCACCCCCAGCAGCTTCTGTTTCAGCTCAGAGTCATAGGCCACCAGTCCACCTTTGACCACGGCCGAGGAGCCCGGGAGCTCGGTCAATCGCGCGGTGACCAGGCCACCGGTCATCGACTCGGCGGTACCGATTGTGTATTCGAGATCCGAGAGAAGTCTCAACAAGACGCGCTCGATCGTCTCGTCGTCCAACCCGAAGACACTGTCGCCGAGACGTGACCGCACTTCCTGTTCCATCGGTTCGATCAGACGGCGCGCCTCGGGCAAGGTGGAGGCCTTGGCGGTGATCCGGATCTTGATCTCGGAGTTGGAGGCGAGAAAGGCCAACGAAGGGTTGACCGAGCCGGTGTAAAGGTCGTCGAGGATCTCGGCCACCTCCGACTCCGGTCGGCCCCACGTGCGAATCAGACGGCTGGTGATGACCTGCTCTTCACCGGAAGACGTGACGAGTCTCGGCAGGACCTCGGCGAAGAGCAGATACTCCATCTCGGCGGGCACACCCGGCACACAGAAGATCCACTTGCCATTGTGCTGGACGGCAAGGCCGGGAGCGGTTCCCCGAGGGTTGGCCAACAGCACGGCGCCGGCCGGGTGATAGGCCTGGCGCAGGTTGCTCTGGGGCATCTCCCTGCCCCGGTTCGCCCACCACTCACGGAGATGGTCGGCGTACTCCTCGCTGTACACCAGCTCGAGCCCGGTCGCTGCGCAAACGGCCTCGCGGGTGATGTCGTCCTGAGTGGGCCCGATCCCGCCCGTGATGAGCACGGCGTCGGATCGATCCAGGGCGATCCTGACCGCGGTGGCGATGCGGTCGAGATTATCCCCCACCGTCTGCTGGTAGTGGGCGTCGAACCCACGCTCAGCCAGGGCCGCGCCCATCGTCGCAGTGTTCGAGTTGACGATCTGCCCGAGCAGGAGCTCGGTCCCAACGGCAATGACTTCGACGATCATTTGCCGGCCGACTTTGGCCGCGCGGCTCCTCGCGACCGCACGAAAACGCGTGGCTGGGGATCAACCATCACACCTCCAGGCA
>CAZRID010000056.1:8681-10512 GCA_964600055.1 uncultured Acidimicrobiaceae bacterium | reverse complement strand
GCACGAAAACGCGTGGCTGGGGATCAACCATCACACCTCCAGGCACCGGAAGTCTCTTCGGGCCAAACAGACGCCGGTCGGCCGGAGCTTCCGCCTCATCCCACGCAGGACGGACCACGCAGAACGCATTACTCATTACGTAGAACGTACAACGTTGGCTTCCATGTCGGGGCCGTAGACACCGGTGTACTCGACCGGGACCCATTGCCCGACCGCGCCGGCGTCGACACGGACCACACCATCGATCTCGGGAGCATGCCGATGCGACCGGCCGATAGGGACACCGTCCTCGACCTGATCGATGAGGATCCGATCGGACCGGCCCAACCACTCCGAATGACGAGCCTCGGTTACGTCTTCCTGGATCCCGGAAAGATGGCGGAGCCGCTCCATTGCCAGGTCACGAGGGACTTGCTCGTCCATCTCAGCTGCGGGTGTGCCCGGCTCGGCCGAGTATGGGAAGAAACCGGCCCAGTCGAGCTGAACGTCCTCGAGGAACCCGGCCAGCTCATCGACCTGCTCTTCGGTCTCCCCGGGGAAGCCGACTATGAACGAGGACCGAAGCGCGGCCTCAGGGTCCAGGTCCCGGATACGACCGATGAGGTCGGTGTGCTTCTCGGTGTTGCCCGGCCGCTTCATCTTCCTGAGGAGGGCGCCGGACACATGCTGCAAGGAGAGGTCGAAGTAGGGCGCCACAACCGGGTTGGACGTCATCTCGGCGAGGAGTCTCTCGCTTATCTCACGAGGGTGGAGATAGAGAAGGCGAAGTCGCTCCAGCCCTTCGACATCGGAGATGAAAGTCAGGAGGTCGGTGAGCCCACCGGGCGCCTGGATGTCACGCCCGTAAGCGGCGAGGTCCTGAGCGACGAGAACCACCTCACTGACCCCGGATCCAACCAGGATCTCGAGCTCCTGTCGGATCTCGACCGGGCGACGTGAGCGCTGCTTGCCCCGGATGGACGGGATGGCGCAAAAGGTGCACGGCTTGTCACACCCTTCGGCCACCTTGAGATATGCATAGGGAAGGTCGGAAACAGGTCTTCCCGTGGCGTGAAGGATGTCCATGACCGGCCGTCGCTTCATTTCAACCGGATGCCACTTGGTCAGGCCGTCCAGGACCCCAACCAGCTCACCGTATCTGTCGATCCCCAGCACCGCATCGACCTCGGGGAGGGCGGACTCGACCTCCGAGCCGAAGCGCTGGGCCATGCACCCGATAACCACCGATCTGGCGCCGGCCCGCTTGCGGTCTTCCAGATCGAGGATGGTTTCGACCGACTCGGCTCTCGCTTCCTCGATGAAGGCGCAGGTGTTCACCATCACCACATCGGCCTCCTCGGGGGTATCGGCCCATCCATAACCGGCCTCGGAGATCATGGCGATCAGCTTCTCCGAATCGACCTGATTCTTGGCGCACCCGAGCGTGCTCAACCAAACGGTGGGACCGGGCATAGGACGCAGCATAGAAACGACCCGCTAATTGAGATCCACAGGTCCGTATTTGACCCCTGTGCGTCCCAATTACGAGAGTGTGCTCACGTGCGGCTGGACTCGACCACGGCGAGCAAGGCACCCGAGGGCACGGCGTCGGCCAAACCGTTCCAGGTCGCGGTGCTCACTCCCCCGTCTTCTTCGATCTCCGCACATGCCAGGTAGACGGCGTCGACCAGTGCGCCGAGGGCATGGTCGATCTCGTAGGCCTGCGCAACGGCGATACGCGCCCCGGGGACGTCGTGACGCCCCACTGCCTGTATCGCCTCTTCCGCGGAGGCTTCGGCCTTCGCCTCCATCAGATCTCGCGGAACAGGTAGCGCCGGAGGATGTCGATGCG
>CAZRID010000056.1:0-8581 GCA_964600055.1 uncultured Acidimicrobiaceae bacterium | reverse complement strand
GCCTTCGCCTCCATCAGATCTCGCGGAACAGGTAGCGCCGGAGGATGTCGATGCGGCGGTCGAGCGTCTCGCGGTCGAGGTACCAGAGCATGGCTGCCACGGTCGACAGCAGGGGGTTCCCGTCCTGAGGAGTGAACGAGAAACCGACGATCTCGTTGCCATTGCGTACGGCCAGGGTCTCCAGGGCGACGACCGTCTGGCTCATGATCCTCCCGTAGTACCCGTGGTCGCGGCCAAAAGAGAACACCTGGTTGGCCGACTTCTTGTAGGTGACCGCCACCCGGGTGTTGGCCATGAGCCGCTCTTTGGCATCGTCCACGGTGATCTCCTCGTCCAATTGGAGGGAGAACTGGATCGAGTGCATGTACTGGGTGTTGATCTTGACCGCCGACGAGTAGAGGTTGAGGTCGTAGCCGAGCGTCTCGAAGAGTTGGTGAGCATCCCGGGCGTGGTGCGTCCCGAATCGCTCGTCCTTGTGGGCCTCGACCGTGGGGCTGGCCACGAAACCCTCATCCTGGCTGATGTCGTTGGCTCTCCTCATGCAGAGGAATCGACCGTCCTCGAGGTGATTGGTCCCATCGGATTCGATGGCGAGCGATCGGATCAGTGCCGCGATGTTGTGCGTGTTGCACGAGACGATCTGGAGGAACTTGTCGTCGCCGGCCACCAGCGCGTCGTCGTTGATGCCCCGGGCGTACATCTTTCCAAACCCGAACTCCGAGCCCTGAGCCATGAAGCCCAATGGGCCCTCGGCGTGGTTGTAGAACTCGTCTTTCATCTCGTTGCCCACCGGGGTGCAGTCGATGACGACGGTGGCGCGCTCGATTGCCTCACGTGATTCGTACTTTGGTGCGTGACCGAGCTCCTCGAAGGTGGAGAGGCGGTCTTCGTCCACCGAGAGCACCGCTCCCCGACCCTCGAGATCGGCGACCTTGGCCCTCTCGGTGAGGAGCGGGGTGCGCTTGTGAAAGGTCACTTCGTCGATGCCGAAATGGTCCTTGTTGTCGGCCAGAAGGCCGATCAGGGGCTCACCGATGGTTCCGGTGCCCACCACGTGGACGATGCTCATGCAGGTTTCCTCCGAGGAAAGCAGGGCTGTTTCCGGGAGTTCAGACTACCCGCCTTGGCCCGTCGACTCCCAAACAAGTGCTTCATCGTCGGTGATTTACCCGAGCAATGCCCGGGCCACGGGCAAAGCCCTCTCACAGAGCGATCCGTCGAGCACGTCTGCACCCTCGTTCTCGGCCAGGGCGAGGGCCGACACAAAGACCACTCGATCATCGGAACGGGCGAAAACCCCTCCTGTGATAGTCGCACCCACATTGACACAGAACGCTTCCTCACCGAGATCCGGCACGTCCTCACCCCGGAACGGATCGGTCTCGACAATGATCGTCCCGGAGTTTGACTCGGTCGAAGATACGACCTGCCCAGCTGCCACCTCCGCCCCAGCCGCAAAGACTCCGGCTGCATCGCTCCCCTCGTCCACCGACACCCAAATCTGGATGGTCGAGTCGTCATCACTGATGAAGCATGATGGGGAGTCACCGAGGAGACGGGTGTCACGGATCAGGCCGAGGATCGCACCCAGCGCACTGTCACCCGACGTCGCCTCGACGTCGGTTCCGATCACGTCGGAAGCCTGCTCGCTGCTGATGAACTGACAGGGCTCCTCGCTGAACGACTCCTCGACCTCACCGGCGAAACGGGAGAACCCGATCACGGCCGCAGCCACCACACCGATGATCACGACGAGGATGACGGCGCCTCCGATGATGGCCGCCTTGGCGCACCCGCTCATCCCGGTCTGAGCCGGCTGCTGTCCGAGATTGGGTGGAGTCACCGGTTGCTGCGTCGCCGGCGGCGTCCCCCCACTCAGGTTCGGCGGCGTCAACGGCTGTTCGGGAACCGGTGGCACGGGCTCTGAGCCAGAGTCCTCCGGAGGCGTTGGTCCTTGGGTCATGTCCGCCGAATCTACAGAACCACGGTCCCCCTAGAACTGCTCCTCTTCGGTCGAGCCCTTCAGGGCGAGAGTGGAGGCGTTGTTCCCGGCAACCACCTGGCTGACCAGGTCGAAGTACCCGGCCCCGACCTCACGCTGGTGCCTGGTGGCGGTGTAGCCGCTCTCCTCCATGGCGAACTCGCGGTTCTGGAGCCCGACATAGGCGGACATCCCGTTCGTGGCGTAGCCACTGGCCAACTCGAACATCGAGGCGTTGAGAGCATGGAACCCGGCAAGGGTGATGAACTGGTACCGGTAACCCATCGTCCCCAGCTCCTTCTGGAAGCGGGCGATAGTCCCCTCGTCGAGGTGCTTGGACCAGTTGAACGAAGGCGAGCAGTTGTAGGCCAGCATCTTCCCCGGGAACTCGGCGTGGATGGCGTCCGCAAAGGTCTTGGCCTCGTCGAGGTCTGGACGTGCGGTCTCACACCAGATGAGATCGCAGTAGGGCGCATAGGAGAGACCACGAGCAATGGCCGAATCGAGGCCGTCGTTGATGTGATAGAAGCCCTCGGGAGTTCGCTCGCCGGTGACGAAACGACGGTCACGCTCATCGATGTCCGAAGTCATCAGTGTCGCCCCGTTGGCGTCGGTCCTGGCCACGATCAGCGTCGGGACGTCCATGACGTCCGCCGCGAGACGAGCCGCCTGAAGGGTGCGGATGTGCTGACCGGTCGGGATGAGCACCTTGCCACCCATGTGCCCGCATTTCTTCTCGGCGGCGAGCTGGTCCTCGTAGTGGACCCCGGCCGCACCGGCCAGGATGAACCGCTTGGTCAGCTCGAAAACGTTGAGTGCCCCACCGAAGCCTGCCTCACCATCGGCGACGATCGGGACGAACCAATCGGTCGTTGTGTCACCCTCGGCCCAATGGATCTGGTCGGCACGACGCAGGGCATTGTTGATCCGCTCCACCAATGCCGGTGCCGAGTTGGAGGGGTACAGAGACTGGTCGGGGTACGCCTCGCCGGCGAGGTTGGCATCGGCAGCCACCTGCCATCCGGAGAGATAGATCGACTTGAGACCTGCCTTGACCATCTGCGTGGCCTGTCCACCACTCAGCGCACCGAGCGCACCGACGTAGTCCTCGGTCGTGAGCAGGTCCCAGAGCTTGGTGGCCATCCGGTTGGCCAGCGTCGACTGCTCCCGGATGCTTCCCCTGAGCCGCACCACCTCCTCGGCGGTGTAGTCGCGGGTGATGCCTTCCCAGCGGGGGTTGGTCTTCCAATACTCGGCCAAACGGCCGGCCTCATTGGCGATGTGAGACATGTCTCCTCCGGTCAGTTGATGAGCTCGTAGGCGGGCAAGGTCAGGAAGTCGACGAATCGTTCGCCGAGGGCGACCTCCTCGAACAGCTTCCGGGCGGTGGAGAATTGCTCCCGGTGTGGATGGTCTTCTCCCTCGAGTCGGTCGACCACGTCTTGGACTATGGAACGGATAAGTGTCTCCGTGATCGGAATTCCGTCGTCGGTCACCACGCCATGTCGCACCCACTGCCAGATCTGGGATCTGGAGATCTCGGCCGTGGCGACGTCCTCCATCAGGTTGTTGATCCCGGCAGCCCCGACCCCGGCCAGCCAGGAGGCGATGTACTGGATTCCGACGGAGACGTTGGTCTCGATCCCGAACTTGGTGACCGTCCCTGGGAAATCCAGGTCGAGGAGGTCACGAGCAACGACCGACACGTCGTCGCGTTGACGGCTCACCTGGTTGGGCTGTGATCCCAACACCGAGTCGAACTGCTCCATGGCCACCGAAACCAGGTCGGGGTGGGCGACCCAGGTCCCGTCACATCCGGCGCCGGCTTCGCGCGCCTTGTCGGCAGTGACTGCGGCAACAGCAGCCTCCGTCACCTCCGGATCGCGACGGTTGGGTATGAACGCTGCCATCCCACCAATGGCGTGGGCTCCACGTCGATGACAGGTCTTGACCATCAGCTCGGTGTAGGCATGCATGAACGGCACGGTCATCGTCACCTGGGAGCGATCGGGAAGGACGAATTCGGGCTTGTTTCGGAACTTCTTGATGACAGAGAAGATGTAGTCCCAGCGTCCTGCATTGAGCCCGGCGGCGTGATCCCGCAACTCGTAGAGGATCTCCTCCATCTCGAAGGCCGCCAGGATGTTCTCGATGAGGACCGTGGCCTTGATCGTCCCCTGTGGGATGCCGAGACGCTCCTGGGCCCAGACGAAGACGTCGTTCCACAGTCTCGCCTCCTGATGTGACTCGAGCTTGGGCAGATAGAGATAGGGGCCGGTGCCAGCCTCGATGGCCGCCCTCCCCCCATGGAAGACATAGAGACCGAAGTCGAACAACGATGCCGACATCGGCTGGCCTTCGACCACGAAATGCTTCTCGGCAAGATGCCATCCCCGTGGCCGCACGACGAGAGTGGCGATGTCTTCGCCCAACTCGTAGGTCTTGGCCTCGGTCCCGAACCGGAGGGCCCGGTGATAGGCCTCAACGAGATTGGCCTGGCCGTGAAGAAGGTTGAGCCAGGTTGGTGCAGTGGCGTCCTCGAAGTCGGCCATGAACACCCGCGCCCCCGAGTTCAAGGCGTTGATCATCATCTTGGCGTCGACCGGCCCGGTGATCTCGACCCGACGATCCTCCAGATCGGGTGGGACCGGGGCGATGCGCCACTCGGTGTTCCTGATCTCGCTAGTCGAGTCCAGGAACTCCGGCATCTCACCGTCGTCGATCCGCTGCTGACGCTGTTGACGCTCCGAGAGGAGCTGTCCCCTTCGCCAGCCGAACTCGAACTCGAGATCAGTGAGAAACGCCACCGCGTCCGGGGTCAGGATCCGACGCTCGATCTCATTCGCCTGGAACTGATTCATAAGAGACCAGTGTCTTACCCTCTGAGCTGGATTTCCAACCCATCCAGACGTAAGATCATCCAATCTTTCGGGAGTCGACAGAAATGAAGGAACCTCAGCAACTTGACCGATTGGTACTGGGGCGCCGTGTCCGTCACCACCGCAAGGAGCGGGGGCTGACACTCGACGAATTGGGGTCGGCCGTCAGCAGACCGGCGCCGTACCTGTCCTTGCTCGAAAATGGCAAGAAAGAGCCAAGGGTCAATCTCCTACTCGAGCTCGCCGCCGCCCTCGACGTCGACATCGCCGAGCTACTCGACCCGAATCCGCCCAATCGCCGGGACGCCCTCGAGATCGCCCTCCTCAGGTCGCAAGAAACGGCTCTCTTCGACTCACTCGACCTACCGGCGATCAAACCAAGCGCCAAGCTGGACAACGAGACCCTGGTCCACCTCGTCGGGCTCCATGATGCGCTTCGGGAGAGATCCAATCTGGGATCAGCCGGTTCCGAGGAGGTCCGCCGAGCCAATGGCCAGGTGAGCGTCTGGATTGCAGGCCAAGACGGGTATCTGGAGGATGTTGAGACTGAGGCGAGACGAGCTCTCGACTCGAGCGGATACGAAGGGGAGGGCCCGTTCTCGTCGCGCAACCTGCTCGATCTCGCCGCCCGGGCCGGCTTTGAGATCCATCCCATCGACGACATGCCCGCCTTCGCCAGGTCCGTGATCGATCTCGACCACCACCGGGTGTACATCGCCCAGCGCGACGAGTTGAGGACCCGCCAGGCGAGAAAGGCCGTTCTCCAGACCTTGGCGGGCTTTCTCCTCGGGCACGAGCGAGACCCCGACCTCGACACCTTCCTCCGTCAACGGGTGGAGACCGCCTACTTCGCTTCCGCCGTTCTCGCACCCGAAGCGACGGTGGTTCCCCGGCTGAAGACGGCCAAGGACAATCACGACATCGACGTCGAAGATGTCAAAGAGCTGTTCTATGTTTCCTACGAGATGGCGGCCTGGCGGACAGTCAACCTCGCCACGCGCCATCTCGGGCTCAGAACCCACCTGGTCGTGAGCAACCGCATGGGAACGGTGGTGAAGGCCTACGCCAACGACGAGGCGCCGATCCCCCGCGATGACCAGGGTGGGATGGAGACCCAGAGACTGTGTCGTCGATGGGGGGCCCGCATGACGTTTCAGTCCGCCGAGAGATATGGCAACCACCACCAGTTCACCGACACACCGCAGGGCACGTACTTCTGTACGACTCACATCGAGGCGGGGCGGGAGCCGGCACACGCCATCACACTCGGGGTTCCCTTCGCCGACGCCCGCTGGTTCCGGGGACGTGACACCGAGAACCGGGAGACGTCGACGTGTCCCGACCCTGCCTGCTGCCGGGTGCCGGCCACGGATCTCGCCGAGAAGTGGCTGGACAAAGTGATCGTTTCCGCCCGTTCCCAGGATCGGATTCTCGGACTGTTGGCCCCTGATCCCTATCCGGATCTCGATATGCCCGAGGTTCTCGGTCTTGTGGAGGCCCACGCCAGGCAGTGACTTCCCTCGAAATTGGGTTGAACCACGGCGCCCCGCGCCCTGGCTGACCCCAATTTGGACGAGCACTCAGCTCAGGGCAGCGTCCACAGCGGCAATCGAGTGGATGCGGGTCGTGTTGAAGCCGGGCACCACCCCGTCGTCCTCGTCGAGTATGAGACCGAGCTCGGTGCAGCCGAGGATCGCTCCCTCGGCTCCTTCGTCTGCAAGCCGGTCGATGGAGTCGACCAGAAAGCGGTGTGAACCGTCGTCGATGATGCCGTGCACCAGCTCCTCGAAGATGATCCGATCGATCTCGTCGCGCTCCAGATCGTCGGGCACCAGACACTCGATGCCGTTGTCCGCCATGCGCTTCTTGTAGAAGTCGCCCTCCATCACCGCCGAGGTTCCGAGCAGGGCGGCCCTCTTGACCCCCGTCTCCTCCATCCGATGTGCAGTGACGTCGATCACATTTACCAACGGAATCCCGGCAGATGCCTCGATCTCATCGGCGACCACATGAGCCGTGTTGGCCGCGAGCACCAGGATCTCGGCACCACCCGATCTCACCTCAGTTGCTGCTTGCATCAAGATGCGCGCCGTGGTGTCCCAGTCCCGGGTGGCCGTGCTGCGGGCGAGTGGGGCGAAGTCGCCCGACCAGATGATGAGGTCGGCGGAGTGCTGGCCACCAAGCCGGGCGTTGACCTCCTCGTTGAGATACCGGTAGTAGCTGATCGTCGACTGCCAGCTCATCCCCCCGAGGATGCCGATGCGCTTCACCGTGTGTCCTCGACGAATCCTCTCAGATGATCGGAGAGCCGCTCCAGTGAGGGCTTGTGGACATACATCATGTGACCGGCCTCGTAGTACTCCATACGGACGTTCTTGCGTAGAGACTCGTCCAGACCGAGATGGCTGAAGGTGTACTCGGTGGCAAAGTGGGGTGTGGCCAGGTCGTAGTAGCCGTTGGCGACGAACACCTGAAGCCGCTGTGATCGAGACATGACGTCGCGCAGGTTCTCCGAGGTGTCGACGTAATGGCCCTTGAACTCCTCATAGTCCCAGGATTCGTTGACCTTCAAGGAGAGCGTCTCGTAGAAGGAGTCATTCTCGAAACCGAGTTCTGCCCGCAGGTAATGGTTGAGGGTGGCCGTGAACGGGCCACCGATCTGGTCGTGGGCCGGGTCGTTCTCGAGGTTGTCACCATCGGCGATTCTGTCGATCCCTGTGAACCGGGAGTCGAGCCGCCCCACGGTCCGCCGCTGGTCCCGCATCAGCTCCTTGCAGAAACGGTGGATGTGGATCCTCAGGTTGTAACGGTCGATGTAGTCGACCGAGAGCCCGGTGTACTCGGCGAGCTTGGCCACCACCCGGCTTCGCTCCTTCTCATCCAACCCGTCTCCCCGAGCCAGAGCCGACCAGTAGCGACCGATGGCGAAGCCCTCGACCTCGTCGAGCAGCTCTCGAAGACCGCGTGATTGGTTCTTCTTCGAGAGACGGCCGTGGTACCAGGCGGTGGCGGTGTAGCTAGGGAGGAAGACCATGTACGGAAGGTCGTTGCCCGGGCGGAACACGAGTGCGTCGCGCTCCTGGCCGATGGTCTGGAAGTTGAGGACATTCGAGATCAGAATCAGCCCGTTGAGGTCGACGCCCTTGTCGGTGAAGAGCTTGTGGGCAATGGCGGCGCCCCGCGTCGTGCCATAGCTCTCGCCCGCCAGATACTTGGGCGAAGCCCAGCGACCGTAGCGGTTGAGGTAGCTGACGATGAAGTCGGAGAAAGCCTCGATGTCCCTGGAGAAGTGGTGAAAGTCCTTCACCTTGTCCTTGGGCGTAGCCGTCGAGAAGCCGGTTCCGATCGCATCGACCAGGACCACGTCGGCAACGTCGAGAATGGAGTGCTCGTTGTTGATGAGACGCCCCGGGCTCCCCACCCGGAACCCCTCGTCGTCGAACTCGACCCGGCGCGGCCCGAAGAGACCGAGATGCAGCCAGACAGTCGAAGACCCCGGGCCGCCGTTGAACCCAAAAAGCAGTGGCCGGGTTGTTGGGTCGGCTCCGTCCTCGGTGTAGGCGACGTGGAAGAACACGGCCTTCTTGTCGTCGCCTTGTTCGATGACCTGTGTGGCGGCGGTGGCGGTGTATGCGACTTCACGACCCCCGAACTTCCCGGTGTACAGCTTGGAGACGCTCTTCTCCTCGACCTCGGGGATCGAGGGCTTCTCCTCCTGGGC
>CAZRID010000055.1:0-13329 GCA_964600055.1 uncultured Acidimicrobiaceae bacterium | reverse complement strand
ATGTCGACCAGCCACGACAGAGATTCGACCAGACCGGTCAAAGTTGGACGTCCAGCTCGCGCATGTACTCATTGAGCGCGGTCTTCTCATCCGTCGCCGCGGTCCTCTTCCCGATGATGAGAGCACAGGTCAGGTCGTAGCTCCCGCTGGGGAACTGCTTGGGCCGGCTCCCGGGCACCACCACCGAACCGGCCGGGACCCGGCCCCGATACTCGATTGGCTCGGGCCCGGTGACATCGATGATCGGGGTCGACTTGGTGAGCACGGTGTTGGCGCCGAGCACCGCCTTCTCCTCCACGATTGTCCCTTCGACCACGATCGAGCGGCTGCCGATGAAAGCCCCGTCCTCGATGATCACAGGTCGGGCTCCCAACGGCTCCAGGACCCCGCCGATCCCGACGCCGCCGGAGAGATGGACGTCGCGGCCGATCTGGGCGCAGGAGCCAACAGTGGCCCAGGTATCGACCATGGTGCCCGAGCCGACGAACGCGCCGATGTTCACGTAGCCCGGCATGATCACGACACCGCGCTCGCAATGCGCCCCGTAACGGACAGTGCCCGGCGGCACCACCCGGACCCCCTGCTCGGCCAAGCCCTTCTTCAGCGGGATCTTGTCGTGATACTCATAGGGGCCGATCTCCACGGTTTCCATCTTGCGGAGACGGAAGTAGAGGAGGATCGCTTCCTTGGCCCACTCGTTGACCACCCACTCCCCGTCGATCTTGTCGGCCACCCGGATCTCACCCTTGTCGAGCCCGGCGATGGCCCACTCCACCGCCTCGCCTGCCGTTTCGAGCTCGATGTCACCGGCGTAGGCGGCCCGGATCGTGTCTTGGTTCGACAACTGAATCCCCTCTCGGGACGAGATGTGCGGCAGAGTAATTGCAATGGACCACCGCTACGGTGCCCCCACCGATGCCTTACCGTCTGATCTACCTCGGACTCGGTCTCGTCGCTGTCGCGGCGATCGCCTTCGCCATCGCCTTTGGTGCCGGCGGCGATGAGCTGGTGCTTCCCGATCAGATCGAGGCGATCTCCCCCCAACCGGGGGACCTCGTCCCCCCACAAGCCATCGTCGAGATCGATCTCCCGGTCGGTTATGGGGCCGACATCTACGTCGACGGTTGGCTGGTCCTGGACGCCGTGTTCGTTGAAGGGACCGGGGTGTATCGATGGCGGCCGTCTCCTGCGAACCCCACGATCAACGAGTGGACCCCCGGTGAGCACACCGTCCGGGTGGTCTGGGACAAAGTCAGCGGTCTACCCGACCCCGGCGAGTTCGAGTGGTCCTTCCGGGTCGGTTGATCAACCGGCAGAGCTCGGATCGAGCGCAGTGAGGCCCTCCTCCAGGACCCGCTTGAAGATCTCGCCGTCGATGATGGGTATCCCTACCTCCTCTGCCTTGCGGGTCTTCGACACCCCGGGCGAGTCACCGACGATCAGTGCGGTGGTTTTCGACGACACCGAACTGGTGGCCTTGCCGCCTCTCTGCTCGATGGCCGCTTGAGCCTCCTCCCGGGTGAATCCCTCGACGGTGCCGGACACGACGAAGGTCGTCCCGGCCAGCAAGCCCCTGGCCACCCCGGCCTCGACCTCGTCAGCCAGACGCACCCCCGCCTGACCCAGCTTGGAGACCAGGTCGCGGTTGATCGGGTCCGCCGCCCACTCGGCCACCCCCCGTGCGATGGTGGGGCCGATCCCCTCCACCTGTGATATCTCGTCTTCGGTGGCGCCCATCAAGGCGGTGAGGCTTCCGAACTGACGGACCAGGGTCCGGGCAATCGTGTTTCCGACATGACGAATCCCGATTGCGGTGAGGAGGCGGGCCACCGGTCGGTCCTTGGCCGCCTCGATCGCCTTCTTCAGGTTGTTGACCGAGATCTCCCCCCAACCCTCGCGGCCCAAAAGCTGGTCGACGTCGAAAGTGAAGATGTCGGCCGGGTCCGAGATAAGCCCCTCGCTCAGAAGGAGGTCGATCGTCTTGTACCCCATGTGCTCGATGTCCATCCCGCCCCGGGAGGCGAAATGGAACAACCACTCCCGGACCCGGGAGGGACACTCGAAGCCACCGGTGCATCGGGCGACGGCCTCACCCTCCACCCTCACGATCGGATTTCCGCAAAAGGGGCACTTCTTTGGCATCGACCAGCGCTTCTCCTTGCCGGTCCTGGCCGCCACCACCGGGCCTACCACCTCGGGTATGACGTCGCCGGCGCGTCGGACGATGACTTGATCCCCGATGCGCACGTCCTTGAGCGCCACCTGGTCGGCGTTGTGGAGAGTGGCCATCCCCACCATGGCACCGCCGACGAAGACCGGCTCGAGAACGGCGAACGGGGTGGCGGCACCCGTGCGCCCGATATTGATCGCGATCTCCTTGAGCAGGGTCACCTGCTCCTCTGGCGGGAACTTGTAGGCGATGGCCCATCTAGGCGCCCGTGAGGTGAAACCGAGATCGTCCTGCTCGGCCAGCGAATTGACCTTGATCACCACCCCATCGGTCTGATACCCCGTCTCATGGCGTCCCTTCTCGGCGCCCGCCACGTAGTCGAGCACGTCGTCGATGGTGCCGAGCTCCTTGCTGGCCGGGTTGGTCCTGAACCCGATATCGCGCAGGTATTGCATGGTGTCGGCGTGGGAATCGAACTGAATTCCCCCATCCCCGGCTTCGCCGGTACTCCCCCCTGCGGGGGGAGAAACGGATCCACCTTCCCCGGGGCCGGCTTCGACCAGTCCGAGTTGGTACACCCAGATGGCGAGGTTGCGGGCGGCGGTCATCTTCGGGTCCTTCTGACGGACCGAACCGGCGGCTGCATTTCGCGGATTGCTGAAGATTCGATCCCCGGCCTCTGCCTGCCGGCGGTTGAGCTCATCGAACGCGGCCTCCGGCATGTAGACCTCGCCCCGGACCTCGAGGATGGCGGGTGCGCTGTCGCCGAGAAGTCTCAGTGGTACCGACTTGATGGTGCGCAGATTGGCCGTGATGTCCTCGCCGGTGACGCCGTCACCCCGGGTCGCCCCGGTGGCCAAGACCCCGTCGCGATAGGTGAGAACGACGGCAAGCCCGTCGATCTTCAGCTCGGCGACATAGCCGGAGGGTGGCCGGCCCAACTGGCGCTCCATGCGCTGCTCCCAGGCGAGCAGGACGTTCGGCGAATCGGCATTGTCGAGGGAGAACATCGGGCGGAGGTGGCGGACTGGCTTGAAGAGGTCGCCGACAGGAGCCCCCACCCGCTGCGTCGGGCTATCGGGAGTGACCAGCTCGGGGTTCTGCTCCTCGATCCGCCTTAGCTCGGCGATCAGGGCATCGAACTGTGCATCCGAGATCGTCGGGTCGTCGAGGACGTGATATCGATAGAGATGCTCGTTGACCTGGGAGCGGAGCTCTTCGATTCGTGTTACGTCGTCCGTCATCAGATTCGACGTTACAGCCAGGGTGTCACACGAAGGTGCTGGAGATCAAGGCACCGCCCAGCACCCGATCGCCGTCATAGAAGGCAACCGTCTGCCCGGGTGCCACGGCCTCTTGAGGCTCGGCGAAGAGAAGACGGTCGTCGTGAAGTGCAGCAGAAACCGGCTCGCCATGGGCTCGGTACTGAGCCATCAGCGTGCCCGAGACAGGGCTCCCGGCGGACCAGGTGAGCTGACGCAGCTCGACACCGGCGACACCTAGTTCCTCACGACGACCGAGGACCACGGTCGAGGTGTCGGATTCGATCCGGATCACGAATCTGGGCTCGCCCACGGCCACACCCAAGCCCCGGCGTTGGCCGACCGTGAACCCGATGATCCCGTCGTGATGGCCCATCTCGGATCCATCGCTCCCCATCATGGGGCCCGGCTCGAAGGCATCGGGCGCGGCGTCGCGGAGAAAGCTCCGGTAGTCCCTCTGACCGACGAAGCAGATGTCCATCGACTCGGGCTTGGCTGCCGTGCGCAGACCCATGCCGGCGGCCACCGACCTCACCTCGGTCTTTGTCATCTCCCCGACCGGGAACCTGGTGCGCGACAGCTCGGACTGGCCGAGCATGGAGAGCACATAGGACTGGTCCTTGGCCGGGTCCGCTCCACGACGGAGAGCCCAATTCCCGTCGTCGAACCGGCTGCGGGCATGATGACCTGTGACCAGGACCTCGGAGTCGAAGTCACCGAGACGAGTGAGCAGACGGTCGAATTTCACCGTGCGGTTGCACTCGATGCAGGGATTCGGAGTCCGACCCGAGGCGTAGTCCTGAACGAAGCGATCGACCACCCCGCCCCGAAACTCCTCGGTGTAATCGAGCACGTAGTAGGGGATGTCGAGTTGGGCGGCAACGCGGCGCGCATCCTCGGCGTCGGAGACAGTGCAACAACCGGCGGTGGGGGCCTCCCCATTCGGACCGGACCACAACTTGAGGGTGATACCGACCACGTCATGACCCGCAGACTTCATCAGGGCTGCCGCCACCGACGAATCGACGCCACCGGACATCGCCACCATCGCCCTCATCGCAGCTCCTCGATCAGCCCGAGCAGGATGTCGGAGGCCTCCATGGCCTCGTCCGACGTCGAGCTCCATCCGAAGCTGAAACGCACACTCTCCCGGGCCTGGTCGGCGCTGAGACCCATGCTCTCCAGGACGTGTGACACCTCGGAGGCACCGGACTGGCATGCCGAGCCGGCCGAGGCGGCGACCCCGGCCCGATCGAGACGGAGGAGGAGGGTTTCGTTGCGCACACCGGGAAACCTCACGTTGAGGTGTTGTGGCGAGCGCGAGATCTCAGGGGTGTTGATGACGACGTCGTCCACAGCGGCGACGATCCGCTTCTCGAAATCGTCACGGATCTGGCCTACCTGGCTCCGGAAACCGGCCCGATCTGCGGCCGCCGCCTCCATTGCCGTGGCCAGCCCAACGGCTGAAGCCACATCGTGGGTCCCGGAGCGTCGTCCCAGTTCCTGGCCACCGCCATGGAGGACCGGCTCCAGTGGTGTCCCATCGCGGACATAGAGGAGTCCGGCGCCCTTTGGCCCGCCGAACTTGTGACCGGTGATCGTCAGCAGGTCGACGCCAAGCGCACCAACGTCGATCGTCTCCGAGGAGAACGCTTGAACCGCATCCGAGTGAACGAGGACATCGGGGTCGTGCTCCTTGATCGACTCGACGATCCTGGGCATGTCCTGGATGACACCGGTCTCGTTGTTCAGATACATGATCGAGACCACTGCCGTGTTGGCATCCACTGCGTCGACCAATGAATCGAGATCCACGGCGCCCCGCTGGTCGACTCCGACCACCTCGGCGGGAAACCCGATACGGCGCAGGAAGTCGGTGGTCTCCAACACGGCCTCGTGCTCGGTCGCCACGGTCACCACACCACATCGCGGGAGACTGTTGAACGCTGAGCCCTTGAGAGCGAGGTTGTCGGACTCGGTGCCACCTGAGGTGAAAACGATCTCATTGGGCTGGACCCCGATCGTGGTCGCGATCCTCTCCCGCGCCTCCTCCAGGGCATTCTTGGCGCGCCGGGAGGTCCCGTGGACACCCGACGAGTTGCCGAAGATGTCGTCCGAGTACGGCCGCATTGCATCCCAGACACCAGGGCGCATCGGTGTGGTGGCGGCATGGTCGAGGTAGATCATTCGGGGTGATTCTCGCAGGATCCCCGCCCTCGGCGACTCCGGCTTCGACGTACCTAGCATCGATGCCGACCGGAGGTCGATATGCATTTTGTCCTGGTGCACGGCGCCTATCACGGAGCGTGGTGCTGGGAAAGGCTCATCCCGGAGCTCGAGGCGAGAGGGCATCGTGTCACCGCAGTCGATCTGCCGATCGAAGACCAGGATGCCGGTGCCAGTGAGTATGCCGAGCTGATCGCGGCAAACCTCGGCGATGAGGGCTCGGTGGTGGTCGGGCATTCGATGATGGGTCTCACCATCCCAATGGTCCCGCAACAGGCGGCGGTGAAGCGGCTCGTCTTCCTTGCCGGCTTCGTCCCCGAGCCCGGCTCCAGCTTCAACGAGGTCATGGCCCGGGAAGAGGTCGAGACACCACGAAAGCTCCAGAGGGTCCAGTTCACCGACATAGGCGACGGGGTGTGGACAATCGGGCCCGACACCGCCAACGAGCTCTTCTTCCACGACGCAGACCCGGAGCTCGCCGCCTGGGCGGTCCAACGGCTTAGACCGCAGTCCTATCGAATCATGAGCGAGCCGACACCGTTGGTGGAGTGGCCGGACATCGACTGCTCGTACATCCTCTGCCGATCCGATCGCGCAGTGAACCCGGAGTGGGCCAGAAACGTGGCCCGGGAGCGATTTGGGGGCGACGCCCTGGAGCTGGATGGTGGCCATTCGCCATTTCTCACACGGCCCGCCGAGCTGGCCGATCTGCTGCACCAGGTCTCGACCTGAAACCGGTTCGCATCAGCGTGCATTACCCGGCTGCACCGGGTCGGGTGTGGGCAGCACTGGCCGACCTGGCATCTCACCACGAATGGATGGCGGACGCCGAAGCAGTTCACTTCCTGACCGACCAAACCGCCGGCATCGGCGCACAGCTGAGAGTCCCGACCCGGGTCGGGCCATTTCGGACCACTGACCTGATGACCGTCGTCGAGTGGGATGAGGGGAAAGCGATCGCGGTCGACCACCAGGGCGCGGTCTCCGGGTTGGGTCGATTCGAGATCCGGCCATTGGTTGGAGGCACTGAGTTGCTCTGGAGCGAGACGCTCAGATTTCCATGGTGGCTGGGCGGACCGGTTGGAGCCTGGTTGGCCCGCCCCATCCTGAAGCGCATCTGGGGCAGGAACCTGGCCAAGCTCGGGGAACGATTGTCGGTCACCGACCCTTGAAGTCTGCCTGACGTTTGGCGATGAAGGCGGCGACGCCCTCCCGGGCGTCCTCGGTCTTGAACGATTCGTTGAAGGCGAAACGCTCGACGAGGAGCCCCTCGCTCACCGGCAGCCCGGACCCGGAATTGAGCGCTTCCTTGGCGGCGGCGATGGCCCGGGTCGGCCTGGTCGCCCACTCCCTGGCCGCCTCCAACGTGGCGTCGAGGAGAGCCTCTGTCGGGTACACCTTGTCGGCGAGGCCGATCTCGAGCGCCTCGTCCGCACCGAGCTGACGCCCGGTGAAGACCATCTCCTTTGCCCGCTGGTAGCCGACGAGCCGGGCCAGACGCTGGGTGCCCCCCGCTCCCGGGATGAGGCCGAGGAGGATCTCCGGCTGACCGACCTTGGCGTCCTGGGCCAGATACCGAAAGTCAGCGCCCATCGCCAGTTCCAGCCCGCCACCAAGGGCATAACCGTAGACGGCGGCGATGGTCGGCTTTTCCAGGGATTCGAGGACGGTGATGGCCTCCTGAAGCGTCCAAGCCGTGCGCTCTTCGACACCGGCATCGAACGTTGCTTGAAAAGCCTTGATATCGGCCCCAGCGGCGAAATGGGGCTGGCCGGTGACCACGACGGCTCGAATCTCGGGATCAACACAACCCTCGAATGCTTCCCTGAGCTCAAGAGCCACATCCTCGGCCAGGGCATTGACCGGAGGGCGATTGAGTCGGACCAGGGCAACTGCGCCCTCAACAGTGACTTCGACGAATTCCATCAGCCGAGGCTAGACGTGTCCGCCATCAACGGTCTCAACGGCTCCACCCACTTGGCGCGCCATTCGGCAGCCGGGAGACTTCCCCGGAATGCCAAGAACCCCCTCCGGCCCTAGCGGGCCACCTCCCCCTTCGGGGGAGGAAACGTCGCCTCCGTTCCTCCTCCCGCAGTGTCTGGACACGCAGGGGGGAAGGGGGACTCTGTCTCAGGCTGTCTTCGACCTCACGCCGGGCAGATCCCGCAGTCGGGGGTGCTTCCTGGCTTCCACGCGACGGATCTTCATCCGGGCATCGACCACCACTATGCCGCCTCCCGGCTCCAAGACCTTGACCGGGTTCAGGTCCATCTCCAGCAGCTCGGGGACGGCGCTGATCAGACCCGACACGCTCAGCAAAGCTTCCTCCAGGGCGCTCACATCACCCTTTGGCTGGTTGCGATAGCCGTCGAGGAGTTTCGCGCCCTTGATCTCCTTGATCATCTCCGAGGCGTCGACATCGGTCAGGGGATGGATACGGAAGGCGACATCCTGGAGCAATTCGACATAGATCCCACCCAAGCCGAACACCACCAACGGGCCGAAGTTGGGGTCCTGGGTCATCCCGACCAGCACCTCGTGACCGCCTTTGACGAACTCCTGGATCAGGACCCCATCGACGTCCTTCACCGCTTGCGTCACTTTCTTAAATGCGGTCTTGACCTGGCTGTCTCCCTGCACATCGAGCACCACGCCGCCGACATCCGATTTGTGCAGCGCCGACTCGGAGATGACCTTGAGCACGACCGGGCCACCGAAGTCGACCGCCACCTGAACCGCATCTTTGCCGGAGTTCACGACCGACGAACGAGGCACCCGGAGGCCGATTGCCTCGAGAAGGGCGTTGACCATGTCCGGGTCGATCCAACCACCCTCGGCCGGGACCGCCTGCAATGCCTGGTCGATCAGTGCACGCACTTCGGCCTCGACAGCGGGGCTCAATTCCGGTTCGATACCCGGATCACGCTGACGCCACTGGCCGTGGCGGACGGCCCTGGTGAGAGCGAGCGCGGCCGACTCGGGGAACATGTAGGCCGGGATCGCCCGCGACCCCTCCCCGCCGGCCAGATACCTGGCAGCCTCCCCCCCGGTCTGCATGAACACGGAGAACAGCGTGACATCCCCTTCGTAGGCGAGTTGGGAGCGATGAAGAGCGTCGGCCACTTTTTGCGCGCCCCCTGGAACCACCGGGACGTAGATCACCATGACCGCGTCGACCTCCCCCGACTCGAGGAGGAGCGAGGTGACGTGCTCGTACTCGGTCGGGCCACCGGAGGCGATGAGGTCGATCGGATTTCGGGTCGAGGCCTCGGGCGGAAGGACACTCCCGATCTGCTCCCTCAACTCCGTCGAGAGCTCGGGGAGCACCAACCCGTTGGCCTCCAACGCATCTGCGGCCAGGATGCCCGGGCCGCCGGCGTTGGTGACGACACCCACCCGCTCGCCGCCGGGGATCGGCTGATTGGCGAGAAGACTGGCCGCATCGAAGAGTTGGTCGATGGTGTCTACCCTGATCACGCCCGCCTGTCGGAAGAGAGCCTGGACCGCGACATCCGATGAGGCGAGGGCGCCGGTGTGGGACGAAGCTGCCCGGCTCCCGGACTCCGAACGACCCGACTTGACGGCGATGATCGGCTTGCGACGGCCGATGCGCCTGGCGAGACGAGAGAACTTCTTCGGGTTGCCGAAGGACTCCAGGTAGAGGGTGATCACATCCGTCTCGGGATCGTCCTCCCAGGCCAGGATCAGATCGTTGCCACTGACGTCGGCCTTGTTTCCAACGGAGACGAACTGGGAGATCCCGATGTTGTTCCGGGTGGCGTAGTCGAGGATGGCGATCCCCAATGCGCCGGACTGGCTCGACATCGCCACATTGCCAGCCGGTGGGTAGACCGGGGCGAAGGTGCCGTTGAGTCGGACGGAGGAAGCGGTGTTGAGCAGACCCATGCAATTGGGCCCGACCATCCGCATTCCGGAGTCGCGGACGATGTCGAGCAACTCGGCCTCGAGCTTCGCCCCTTCCTCGCCGGTCTCGGAGAAGCCCGCCGAGATGACCACGATCCCGCGCACTCCTGCCGCGGCGCATTGTCGGGCGACCTCGACCACGAGCGGTTGGGGGACGACGATGTAGGCCAGGTCGACCTCGTCGGGCACGTCTCCGATCGTGGGGTATGCCCGCACCGAGCCGACCACCTTGGCCTTGGGGTTCACGGGGTAAAGAGGGCCGGTGAAGCCCTCGAACAAGATGTTGTGGAACAGTCTGCCGCCGATCGAGGCCGGGTCGGTCGAGGCACCGATGACCGCCACCGACCGCGGAAAGAACAACGGCAACAGCGAGGCTGCCACGGCGCGCTTCTCCCGCTCCCACTCGGCCTGGAGGAGGCCCTCGCTGACGGCCACCGGGAAGTCGACGGTGAATACACCTTCCTCGATGGTTCGGGCAAGCTCGTATCCGGAGTTTCGGAAGAGCCGCATCATCTGCCGGTTCTCGGGAAGGACGAAGGCCTCGAATCGCTCGATTCCCTGGGTCCGGGCATGGGTGGTCAGCAGTTGAAGGAGCTGGGTCCCGATTCCCCGTCCCTGATGCGCGTCGGCGACGGCAAAGGCCACTTCCGCCTTGCCCGGATCGTCACGTTCCCGGTCGTAGCTGGCGAGACCGATCATCTTCCCATCGAGGACGGCGATGAGAGCCATACGGTCGGAGTAGTCGACATGTGTGAAGAACTCGACCTCCTTCGGCTCGAGTGTCTCCTTGATTCTGAAGAAGCGGAAGTAGCGGGACTCCGAGCCGAGGGTGGTGAAGAAGTCGACCAGGAGAGGGCCGTCGTCGTGTTTGATGGGACGAACGCGGGCACCCCCGCCGTCCCGCAGCGCTACATCGAGCTCGTATTCAGATGGGTACTCGGCCATGCGACAACAGGACGCTAGCCAATGCTCCCAACCCCCTCGCTCGACGCTCCAAGGACTCCGGCCCCTGGAGGATTACACTCCGACCAAGAGGGTTGATCTATGGGAAAGGTGATCTCAACAGACACTTAGATCTTCCTTCGCGCATCGTGGGGCTCGGGTCCGGTTCCTCTCCCCTCCCCCACCCACCGGCCCGGGTCCCACGACCTTCTTCTTGAATATCGCCCTGATGCCACGTGGAGGCAGCCGGTGCCCGACGACAATTCGACCAAGAACGTCAGCCGGCATGGGTCTCGGCGTCGCCATCGGTGCGGGTCTGGGTACCGCCCTGGGCGTTGCGTTCGAAAACATCGCGATGGGGGTTGGTTTGGGTATTGCCCTTGGTACAGCATTGGGTGCCGCACTCGCTGCCGCATCGAGCAACTCGAGCTCCGACCAGGAAGACGAGGACGAGTAGGAGCGATGCTCGAGTCGGACTGGTGCCCGGGGTGGGGTTCGAACTCCGGCATCCGGGGTATCGGCCGGTGTCGCTGAATGCCGCGAAGGCGCCCCGACCAGGGCCAACCTCATCCTGACTGATCGGCCAGTGACGAGCCGTAACCCGTCGTTATGCGGCTTCTGTGACCATGGCGTGACCAACGTGATAGGTGAGTTGTGAGGTGACCAGAAAGGGTCTTTAGAAGCCCCAAAGGAGGAAGGCCCCCCCGACCTACCCAGTGTGACAGGCGACGCTCATCTCGCGCCTAAACGGCTCGACACTGGACCTCCGGATTACGAGGGCGCTTACTGCCCAGGGTGGGGCAGGACACCGGCCTTCGCACACGCGCTGCTCGCGCCAATGACAAAGGGCAACTGTGCAGCGTCGACTCCCGTTTTGGACTCACATGCAAGCTCGGAAGCGGTGTCGACGGGAGCGAGTTCAGATGCTGATGTCCCTGTTTCGACGTGTCGGATTTGGAATCCACTCCCTTGACGAGCGGCCGAGGAACCGCTGCTGGAGGCGCACTCCGTAATCCGTGTAGAAATGCACGCAACGACCAAGATCGTGGATCTCGCGCCGCTTCGCTTCGGAAGCAGCCTGAGTGAACGCTTCCAAGTTCCCGCGGGGGTGAATCCGCCGGTTGAGCATGGTGCTCGTCACCACCACGGTGCGCGACCTGATCGGAGAGACGGCATCCAACTCGACGACCGGGGCCGCACAACTCAACGCCATTGACCAGTCCTGGCGGGTGTGCGCGCCATCGGACCGGCCGGTGGCAGCAATGTCATCCTGAGGCGTCGTGCCGCCGTCGGTAGGAGGCGACGATGTGGCTGGTAACGGTGAGGACGCGGTCATACCGATTGGTCGGTGATCGTCACGTCGCCGAATAGGCTGTAGCTCTGGACGCTGACCTCCGGTCCCTCTCCTTGGGAGACCTCGACGCGAGCGTCACCGAAGATGGTGAACCCGCTCGTCCGCACCTTGCTGCCGGCGGGGACCGTAACCATCAGATCCCCGAAGATCCCGATGAAGGTGAGCTTTGGGTCCGGTCCGGCGCCAGCGGACGCGTCGAGGCGGACGTCGCCCAGGATCGACACGGCGGTTTCCCTGGTCCAGTCCGGTGGCAGGGTTCCCCTTTGATTGCCGAAGACCGCCAGCTGCACCGCTCGTCCTCCGGTCCGGGGCGTGGTCCCATTGACTATAGCGAGCGGCCACTCCAGCGGTGCTTGAGCCTTTCAGCCCATGCCCGCTCGGAACACTCACGGCGTCAGAGATACTGGCGGCGTGGGGGCTCAGTCAGGGAGCTCGAATGGCCCGAAATCGGCGGAGCAGATCGTGCCTTCGGCCGGGAGAGTCCCCTCAAGCAGATACTGGGAGACCGCCTCAACGGTCTCCGAGGGCACATCGACAGAGGTGTGGCTCCACCCCTCGCCCGTGAGCAGCGCTGAGTTGGGGAGCAGGTCGTCGACCAACATGCGTTCTCGTATGGCGATGCTGGGTCGAAGCGGGTGCCTACCAGCAGCACCAGGTTGGCGGGGGTCCGGTCGAACGGTCCGAGGTAGCGGTCAGCGTCGAACCCATCCCCTACCGCGCAAAAGCTGGAGAACCAGGTCCACATCTGCCCGAAGTAGCCAAACTGCTCGTCGGCTCGTGCGCCGGCCATAGACCAGTAGACGTGGTCGTCGGGGTTGTCGCAGTCGGAGCAGAGCACACCGGGATTGCCCTCGATCACATTCGGATAGCGAGGCCGTGGCGGGCGGAGGTGACCTCGTCAGGGATCGATCCGCCGCCCAGTGCGGTCAATATCCTGCAGTCGTTTCTGTCAATGCTTCGCCGCGGGTTTGGGGGGCCGACCGGTTGGTTTCGGGGCTGGCTGGTTACAGCCTGGTGGGTGAGGGCGCGGCCTGTGACGTCGCCGAGTTCGAGCGGCTGATCGAGGAATCGGTCGGAGAGTAGATCGCTCGATCGGGTATCTCGTAACGATTTCGGAGCGGCCGTCGGTTAGTTAACGCTGGACGGGAGAACCAGCAATGGCACGTAAAATCTGGGCCTCGACTCTGGCAGCGGTTGGCGTCCTGATCCTGGTGGTGGCCGCCTCGGTCTATGCCGAGTGGATGCAGATTTCCCGAGGCGAGTCTGATCTCCTTGGCCAGCGGGCGATCGGGCTCGGCATCGCGGCCTTCGGGTTGGTGGGGGCACTGCTTCTCTACAGGCGTCCCGGCCACCGTCTCGGTTGGTTGCTGGCCGGAATAGGGGTATTGGCCCTGCTCGGGGCATCGGCAAACGAGTATGTCCTGGCCGTCACCCGGGCTGGAGCCTCGGCC
>CAZRID010000054.1:0-13338 GCA_964600055.1 uncultured Acidimicrobiaceae bacterium | reverse complement strand
CCCTGGTGCGGGAGCCCACAGTGGCTCGTCGAGGAGAAACACGGTGGGCTCCCGCACCAGGGCCCGGGCCAGGGCAACTCGCTGACGCTCCCCACCAGAGAGTTGACGGGGGCGGCGATGGAGGAGGCCCTCGATCCCGAACAGTCCGGCCGCCCACTCCACCTTGGCCGTTCGCTCCTCGGGGTCCATCCCCTGCGCCTTGAGCGGGAAGGCGATGTTGTTGGCCACCGTCATGTGGGGATAGAGGGCGTAGGACTGGAAGACCATTGCGATGCGTCGTGCTCTCGGGGGCAGGCCGATGACGTTCTCACCACCGAGAAGGATCTCTCCACCGGTGGGTTGCTCGAGACCGGCGATCATCCGGAGCAGGGTGGTCTTGCCACACCCGGAGGGACCGAGGAGGACCAGAAACTCGCCCTCCTCGGAGCGAAGGTCGACACCGTCGACAGCTATCACATCACCGAAATGCTTGCTGAGATCGCGAACTTCTACGACAGCCATCTGACCGATCCTGGCGTTAGGCCCGAAACAACCTCACCTCTGAAAGCCGAAGCGAGGGGGGTCACCCCGTCGCTATCGCTGCGTTCACCCGCCACCGACAAGGCCGCGTCCCCGCCAGTCGTCGAAGATGGCGTTGATCTGGGCTTCGGCGTCGGCCACCGCCTCCTGCGGAGTCTTGTTGCCCTGGGCGGCCTCGGCGAACATCACGGGGATGATCGACTCGCCGAAGATCTGCCCGATCGCAGGGTTGGCCGGCCCCGGGTGACCGACGTTGGTCGCCCAGTCCAGCGAACTGTTCAGCACCTGGAGCTTGGTGGCGGGGTTGGACCCGAAGGGATCGTTGTCCACCCAGCCCTCGAGGTCCGGAACCCGGTCGGGGAACGCAGGGAAGTCGTACAACTTCGAGTGCCATGCCACCGGGGCCAGGTTCTCCGTGTAGTGAAGGAGGAACTCCTGGGCCGCAGACACGTTCACGTCGGGGGCGTCGGGGACGATCCAGTTGTACATGACATGCGAGGCGACCACGGCGGTCTCCGGCCCTTCCAGCGCCGGGGTGAACCAGATGTCGTCGGCGACCTCCAACCCTTCATCCTGGGCGGTGCGATACGCCGAGATCGAGTTGAGGATGTAGCTCAACTCCCCTGAGTTGATCCCCTGGTTGTTCGAAGCCGCATTCCAGGCGAAGACCTCGGGGGTCATCGCGTTGGCATACAGCTCGTTCATGTACTCGATGGCCGCGATCGTGGCGTCGGAGTTGAGGACGACGTTCTCGTTCTCGTCCTGGATCCCGGCGCCGTACGACCAGAGCAAGCCGCGCAACGCCATGTTGGAGTCGATCTCCTGGGACATGCCGATCCCGAGTTGGACGCCTTCAGAGGCGAAGATCTCGGAGCCGCCTTGGAGAAGGTCGTCGTAGGTCCGGGGGCCATCTGGGAAGCCCACCCCCTCCCAGAGGGATCGGCGGTAGTCGCCGGGGTCGGGGACCCATGCCGGGGCGTAGGCGTAGTACTTCTCTGTGTTGGGGTTGAGCGATGACCGTCGTGTCAGGTCGAGCATCGTCCCGTACCGGCTCTCCGCCTCCGCCACGAGATCGGCCATGTCGACCACCGAAGGCTCATGCTGGCTGAGCACCGATATGTACTGCATCAGATCGTGTTCGGGTGCGCCCGACTGGATCTCGGCGGCGATGGCTGCCGGCACATCTCCAACCGCGATGTGATCGACCGTCACATCGACCCCGACCTGCTCCCCCCATGCTTGGACGAAGGGATCGAACCAGGTGTCGTGCGCGGGCACGAAGTGGCTCCACAGCAGGATTTTCAACTCACCGCTGAGCGCCTCTCTTGGCTCGACGAACGACTCGGCCGGCTCGCCGCCCGCCAGAGTCGTACTGCTCCCGGCGAGTCGTGTGGTGGTCGTGGTTCCGCTGGCACCGTTGCCGCAGGCCGCGGCGAACAGCGCGGCGCTGGACAGGTAGAGAAACTCTCGCCTGGTCAAGGGCGAAGGGCGTTTGCGAGGTACCAAAATGTCCTCCTTTCGCAGTCGCGATCTGCCTACTTGCCCCGGAACAGATCGACTTCGGAACCTAGCACCGTCGTCCTCAGCATGTCGGGTGGGTTCGTGAGCGCGCATCTGCGAGGACCTGGACTCTTAAAGCGACAGGGGTGAGAGGTCGATGTTCTCTCGTGACTTCTGTGGCCACACCATCGATGACGCCTCTGCATCTCAGACAACGGTTCCGCGCTTTTGTGCATTGGTTGCCAAAAGGCACCCGACTCCCAAGCTCGAGCTGGCGTCTCAGGCATCGACTTCTGACCGCTGTTGCATGGGCGAACATCCCGTTGCTGCTCCTGATCGGGCTGCGGAACGGCATCGACGGAGCCCATCTGGCGACGGAGCTCTCAGTCGTTCTTCTGCTGATCGCTGGGGTCCATGCAGTGACGACGAGAACCTCCAAAGCTGTGCTCACCAGCCTTGCCCTGGTCACCTGCTCCGGGTTGCTGGTGCACATCACCAACGGGCTGATCGAGTCCCATTTCCACTTCTTCGTGGTAATTCCGCTGATCAGCCTTTACCGCGACTGGAGACCGCTTGCCGTCGGGCTCGCCTTCGTGGTTGTCCATCATTCCGTGGTCGGGATCATCTCCCCCGAGGACGTGTTCAATCATCCGGCGGCGCTGACCCACCCGGTGCAGTGGGCGTTCCTCCATGGGGTCTACGTGATGGCCCTGACCGGTGTGATCATCGCCTACTGGCGGTTCTCGGAGAGTCTCGAGGGTGCCCTGGCCCGGGAAGGGGAGTTGAGAAGAGGCGTCGAGGCCGAGAAGTTGCAGATGGAAACCGAGCGCCTTGAGCACCTCGTCCGCTCGAAGGACGAATTCGTCGCTTCGGTCAGCCACGAGTTGAGGACGCCGCTGGCGGCAGTCATGGGCTTTGCCGAGATCCTCCGAGACGATCAGACGGACCTGTCCGATGAGGAAAGGCGCGAGCTCACCGCGACGATCGCACAGGAGGCCTACGACCTTGCCGGCATAGTCGAGGACCTGCTGGTTGCGGCAAGGGCCGAGATCGATGCTGTCCACATCAGCCAGGTCGTTGTCGACCTTGGCGCCAACTGTGCCCAGGTGGTGGAGGTCCTACCGATGACCGACCAACTTCGGATCACCATCGACGAGCCACCAGAAAAAGTGAGGGCACTCGCTGATCCGGTCCGTCTCCGTCAGATAGTGAGAAACCTGATTACCAACGCGATCCGCTACGGGGGCCGCGATGTGTTCATCGAGTTCGAGAGACGGGATGACCGGGTGGTTCTTTCGGTGCGTGACAACGGTGACGAGATACCGCCGTCGGAACAAGAGAGGATCTTTCTCCCCTACTTCAGCGCCCACGACCCCGGGTCCCAACCATCGGCAGTGGGTCTCGGGCTGACGGTCTCTCGCCAGCTGGCGGACCTGATGGGGGGCCATCTCCTCTACAACCACGATGGATCGTGGAATGTGTTCGAGCTAGAGCTACCGGCGTTCGCTGCGAAAGGCTCCGTTGAAGCGCCGCTCACGCGGGCGACCGCGGTGAACGTCTAGGCGTCCACTCCTTCGAGCGCAACACGGAGGTCGTGAGCCTCGAATGGCTTGACCACCCAGGCGTCGGCCCCGGCTCTCTTGGCCAGGAAGCTGTCTGCCGCCCGGTCGAGTAGAAGGACGAGGCGGGGCCGCTCCTCGTGATCCATGACGGACAGAATCTCTCGGACAACTGCCATTCCACCCATACTCCCGATCTGCAGGTCGATCACAACCGCGTCGGGGACCACCTCATTGATGGTGGGGACCACTTCACGAGGATCGCCGAGCACATCGACGTCCCAGTCGCCAAGACCGAGAACGGCCCGGACATCGTTGATGACCCATTCCGAGTCGGCGACGACGAGAATCCTGGACACACGGAGACGATAGCTGTGTCGGTTGCCGGCTCGGGGCGGTAGCAGGAGCGCCTCTCCTATCCTGCCCCCTCGTGCGGCGTCTCCTCGTGATCATGGGTTTGTGCCTGGTCCCGCTCGCCGTCGCCGCGGCCGAGGAGGGCGGCGGGATCGATGTCATCGACGTGAGCGGCCCACTGGATGCCTCCGCCCTCGAGTTCATGGAATCCTCGATCCAATTGGCCGCGAAGACCGGCCAGGAGCTCGCCGTGCTCCAGATCAACTCTTCGGCTGTTCTCGACAGGGAGGCGCTGGAACGTCTCCGGATGACAGTCGCCGACCCTCCACTTCCCCTCGCGATGTGGGTGGGCCCGGCTCCAGCGGTGGCCGGCGGGGGAGCGGCCCTCCTGGTGGCCGACGCCGAGCATGCCGCCATCGCTCCGGGTTCGGTGGTGGGGCCCGCCCTTCCCGTCGTGGCCGGACGAGAGGACCTCTCCAGCCTATTGCTCGATCCGGCATGGCTCGACAGCCAGGTTCCTGCCGAGGAAACCGGGCTCGACCTCCAGCCGTCCATCCGTCAGTACCTCCAGGATCTGGACGGCGAGACCTTCGCCACCAGCGGTGGCCCGGTGAGGATAGAGACGTTGAAGCCATTCGAAGATGGTTTCACCCTCAAGACCCCGACCTTCCGCCAACCCGGGCTGGGGACCCGTTTTCTCCGGCTCGCCGTCACCCCCGAGGCAGCCTTCTTCTTCCTCGTCGTCGGCTTGAGCATTGCCTCGTTCGAGTTCTTCGCAATCGGCCCCGGGGTGGCGGCAGGGGTGGCGGCCCTGTCCCTCTTGCTTGCCGGATGGGGAATCGTGAACCTCCCAGTGCGGCTCTGGGCTCTCGGCCTGGCGGTCCTCGGATGGGCAATCCTGACCGCTGCATATCAAAAAGGGGGTGTGCTGGCGCTGACGGTGCTGGGGGCAGCTTTGCTCCAGGTGGCCGGGATGTTTTTCGTCGAAGGCTCCGGTCAAATCGACGCCAGGTGGTATCTGGTGCTTCCTTCGGTGCTGGCCGTCCTGTTCTTCTTCCTCCTCGCCATGCCGACAGTGCAGCGGGCGCGCTTCTCGACCCAGACCATCGGCCGCGACGGGCTGATCGGAGAGAAGGGTCTCGCCCTCGCCGCCTTCGATCCCGATGGCGTGGTTGAGGTCAGAGGAGCCCGGTGGAGGGCGACCGCGCACCGTGAGGCAGGTCTGTCAGAGGGGTCGGAAGTGGTAGTGGCCGGGGTCGATGGGATGTTCCTCGAGGTGGAGCCAGTGAATGTGGACCGCGAAAACTGATTTCGGATGTGCCAATTTCTTCCTTGTTGTCGGCCCTCACCGTGAGTAGGTTCGGTCCGGTTGTCGCTAGACAGGGAGGAGTCAGATTGTCCAGCATGGACGATTGGCAGCTTGACGCGCTATGTCGGGGTAACCATGCCTATCTCTTCTTTCCGCCTTCGTCGTTCGAGCGCAAGGACGAGCGGGAGCGCAGGGAGATGAAGGCAAAGGCAATCTGCGGGGTCTGTCCCGTGAGAGTGCCGTGCACCACTCACGCTGTGCAGATCCGGGAACCGTTTGGGATCTGGGGCGGATTGACCGAGGTGGAGAGAAGGAGTGTGTCTCTGGTCGTTTGACCATAGGGCATCGCCCAAAGGGCTCACCGAAGGTGGCGCTGGTCGCCTCGCCGGATGGTGAGCCCTTCTTTGTCCGACCACTCGAGCAGCGGCACCGCATACTTCCTCGACAACCCGGTGCGGTCGCGGAAATCGCCCACGGTGAACCCGGCATCCATGCCCTTGATGATGCCCACGAGCTGATCGACTTGCTCGGGGAGGAACACCAGATCGTCTGAGATCCGCACCAGATGTCCGTTGCGGATCATTAGATGGAGCAGTTCCTGGTCGAGACCGAGCTCTCCGACGTTGGGGACAGCGAGGTCAGACCGGAGCCTTGCCTCGGCTTGGGACCAGCGCTCTTCCATGTCTTCGTCCAGACCCTGGCGGTGGTCGATCCTCATCACGTCGGGTCCGATGCGCCTCACGACGGGGCTCTTCTCCACGAGGCGGTCCACAAGGTCCTGACTGATGCCGAGCGATGTGGCCAGGGTCGCCGAGGGGATCCCGGGGCGAAGCGGGTGCTCCATATGGTGCTCGGTAGCCGCCTGTTCGACCTCGTCCCGCAGGGCAGCAAAGCGATCCGGGGTTATGGCCGTCGACCCGACCGTGATGGCGTCATGGGGCCTGCCACCCCCGCTGTGTGCTGCGAGCCGAGCCAGGTCATCGATCCGGCGGATGGCGAGTAGATCGGTCGCGATCTGATCCGGGCCGCCCTTCGGGTCGATGTGGCTGGCAGTGGCCATCGCCCGGGCCGGGGCTCCCGGATCGGGGTCGAGGACGACACCACCGGCCACCACCAGCTTGCGCCCGACATCTCTGAGGATGAATCGATCGCCGGTGCGAATCGGGAGCGGAAACGGTACTTGAAGCAAGGCGTAGTCGGCCTGGCGTCGTTTGATCGTCACCGGGTAGGCGCCACTCCCGAGGTGGAGGTGGAAGGCTCCCCGCGCCGGCAATTCGTCCAGATAGCGGGCAAGCCTCAAGAGCGCGGTGAATCTGTTGCTCAGCCGCCACTGGTGGGGCAGCCCCAGCATCGACCCTCGTGTGACCTCGGAGGGTTCCACCCCGCTGAGGTTGAGCGCAAGACGACGGCCGGGCCGGGCGATCTCGACCTCGGCCTCGTGGCTCTGCAGGGCCCGGACCCGGGCTGTCCTGTGAGCCGGCAGGATCTCCACTGTGTCTCCAACCTCGAACGCGCCCTCGATCAACGATCCGGTCACGACGGTTCCGGCACCGGAGACGGAGAACGACCGGTCCACCCAGAGGCGGGGACGGTCGCCTTCGGCCACGATCCCAGCCACCAGATCGGACAGCACCTCCCGGAGGCGGTCGATGCCGTCGCCGGTCCGTGCCGACACCGGGATGATCTCGGCTGTTGCCAGACCGGTCCCGGCGATGCGTTCGGAGACCTCGATGGTCGCCAGCTCGAGCGTCTCCTCGTCCACCGCATCCACCTTGGTGAGGGCGATCACCCCGCGGTCGATCTCCAGCAGGTGAAGAACAGCGAGATGCTCTTCGGATTGGGGCATCCAGCCTTCGTCGGCAGCAACGACGAACAGAGCGACATCGATGACCTCTATCCCGGCCAACATATTCTTGAGATATCGCTCGTGACCGGGGACATCGACGAACGAGACCTCCTGATCGCCGCCGAGAATGGTCCAGGCGAACCCGAGATCGATGGTGAGCCCGCGCCGTTTCTCTTCCTCCCAGCGATCGGGGTCTTGTCCGGTGAGAGCCTGGATCAGGGTTGATTTCCCGTGATCGACGTGGCCCGCCGTCCCGATCAGCGGCACCTGGCCACCATGTCGGCAATGAGGTCGTCTTCGTCGGGTGCGACCGCGCGGAGGTCGATAAGGAGATCCTTTCCCTGACGTCTGGTGAGGATCGGGTGCTCGGTGCCCAGCAGCCGGCCGTAGAGGTGATCCTCGCCCGAGAGCGCGATCAGGGGCGTGGGGATGCTCACCCCGGGGAGGCTCCCCGCCCCTACGACAGAGGCCCCGTCGCCCACGGATCCACCGATGCGCGCTGCAAGCTGTTCGACCCTGGGCCTGAGGTCCCCGTCCGAAAGAGTGGCCATTCTCCAGAACGGGATCTCCAAGGCATCGCCGCCGGCCAGGGCCTCGAGGGTGGCTGCGAGTGCGGCGTCGGTCATGGCGTCGACGCGCAACGCCCGGGTCAGCGGGTGACGACGCAGTCTTTCGACTACCTCTTGCCGGCCCACCATTATCCCGGCTTGGGGACCCCCAAGAAGCTTGTCCCCGCTGAACGTCACGAGGTCGACTCCGGTCTCGATCGATTGGCGGACCCCGGGCTCGCCGGCGAGCCACGGCGGCAGCTTCTTGCCCAGCCAGGGAGTGGTTTCGTCGATGAGACCCGACCCGACGTCGTGGATCAATGGCACCCCCCGCTCGTGGGCTAGCGCGACCAGGTTTTCGAGGGGGACCGCGGCGACGAACCCCTCGACGCTGTAGTTGGAGGGATGCACCCTGAGCACAGCGCCGCATTCGTTGATCTGGAGAGCCGTCTCGTAATCACCGAGACGGGTTCGGTTGGTGGTCCCGACCTCGACCAACCGAGCCCCACCTGCCTCCATGACGAGGGGAAGACGATACGAGCCCCCGATTTCGATGAGCTCGCCTCTCGACACCGGAACCGCCTTTTCCGACGCGATTGCGGCGAGAGCGAGCAGGACGGCAGCTGCATTGTTGTTGACGACGAGGGCGTCTTCGGCTCCGGTCATGGCTCGCAGCAGATCGCGGACATAGCCACCGCGGCGACCCCGGTCACCACTGGCCAGGTCGAGCTCCAGGTTGGTGTACGAGACAGCGGCGGTGCGCGCAGCCTCTGCCGCCCGAAGCGAGAGCGGGGCGCGTCCGAGGTTGGTGTGGAGGAGAACGCCGGTGGCATTGACCACTCGATGGCTGGCCGAGCGACGCAACCCTTGAACCAGGTCGGTTGCGAGACGATGTGCGTCGGGCGTCCCTCCGCCGGCAATCTGGGCACGCGCCATGTCGAGTGCCGATCGGGCGCTATCAACGAGCAGCGGGCGGGGAAGATCTATCTCCCCGAGCGCGATCACGAGTTCGTCGACCGCCGGGAGGTCGCGGTATGGGTTCGAGGTCCGAGCCACACCCAAAGTGTGCCAGGTTGATCGATATTGGTTCATAGGATGCCAATGTGACCGTCCCAGCCGTGGAAGCGCGTCCCGCCGCGACCGCGTTGCTCGTCAGAGACACCGTTGGAGGCATCGAGGTGCTGATGGTGCGCCGCCTGCCAAATGGATTCTTCGGCGGTCTCACCGTCTTCCCCGGTGGTGCCGTTGATCCCGACGACGATTCTGATCTTGCCGCCGAGGTGGTCCGCGGCGATTACCCCGACCGGTCCTACCGCGTCGCAGCATTGAGGGAGCTTGCCGAGGAGACCGGGCTTGCGCTGACCGACGAGGGGATCGTGCCCTCTCCCACCGGGAGAGGGCACGCACTGTTCGAGGCGATGAAGAAGGCCGGGTTGAGGTTGGATGGGTCGGCGCTGACCCTCGTGTCGCGTTGGGTCACCCCGGAGTTCGCCCCAAAGCGATTCGACACCCTCTTCTTCCTGGCCCGGGTCGACGACACCCCCGAGATTCGTCTCGACACGTCGGAATTGGTCGACCACATGTGGGAGAGACCGTCAGTCGCCCTGCGCCGGCATTTGGGCGGAGAGTTGGAGATGTTCCTTCCGACCATCGCCCATCTCGAATGGCTGGACCGCCAATCCAACGTCGATGAGGCTCTCGCCTCCGCCGCCGGAGCCGACGGGAGATCGTTGCTCGAACCCCATCGGATGGACGACGGTTCAATGGTCGCGATTCACATGCCGGCGGACCTCTGATGAGAATCGAGCGGATCCTGGCCAACAACCCGGGGCCTTTCACCGGTCCCGGGACCAACACCTGGTTACTCGACGACGGAAAAGGCCAGGTCGTGGTGATCGATCCCGGACCGCTAGACGCCTTGCACCTGGACAATATCCAGCAGAAGCTCTCCGGCAAGGAGCCGGTCGGGGTGTTGGTCACCCACACGCACCTCGACCATGCGCCGTTGGCCAACCCACTGGCCCGTGAGCTCGAGGTTCCCGCCTATGGACATGCCACGGGACCTGAGTTCGACCCGGATCTGTTGCTGGATGACGGTTCGACATTGGATGTGGGAGAGTCTCGACTCGAGGTGATTCACACCCCGGGACATGCAGACGATCACCTCTGCTTTCGGGTCGGCAGCGTCCTATTCACCGGTGACCACATCATCGGCGGCTCATCGGTCATGGTCGAGGACATGGGCCGTTATCTCGTCTCTTTGGCCCGTCTCCAGGGAACGGGCCTCACTCTTCTCCACCCCGGTCATGGTGACGACATGGAGGATCCAGACCGGGTGATCGACTGGTACATCGCCCATCGTCGCCAGCGTCACGAGGAGATCTACGAGGCGATCTGGTCTGGCGCCAGTTCCACCGCGGAGATCGTCGAGAAGGTCTATTTCGATGTTGATCGCTCTCTGCATCCCCTCGCTGCCCGATCGGTCGACGCCCACGTCACGTTGCTCAAGGATCAGGGGCGGATAGCCTTGTCCGCCGACGGGACAATCATGTTGTCCTCCGATCCAGCGTGAAACGACTCTCCCGCGCCCTCGCTGTGCTGCTCGTCATGGCCATGGCCGTTCCGGCCCTGGGCCAGGTCACCGACGAAGACGTTGATCGCGCTCGAAGGGAGGTCAACGAGATCCTCGCCGACTCCCAGGCGCTCAGTGAGGACGTTCAGGCGGCTTGGGCCCGGCAGTTCGCCCTCGAAAAAGAGATCACCGACCTCAACTCTTCGATCGAGGTGGCTCAGGTGAAGATCGCCGAGACCGAGCGACGACTGGAACAGGTCGCGGTCGAGATGTACATGGGGTCGACCTCGGTTGCCTCCATCCAGGTCCTGTTTTCCTCCAGTGATGAGGCATACGGGGCCGGCACCGAGTATCTGAGGAATGTCACGGGGGTGGAAGACGACGTCGTCAAACAGCTGCGCTCATTTCGCACCGAGTTGGGGCGCCAGACCGAACGGTTGGCTCAAGCGTCGGCGGAACAAGAGGCCGTCACCGCCGAGTTGGAGGTCAAGGCTACCGAGCTGCAGAGTGACCTGGTCGATGCCCAGGCCATATACGACCGGCTGGTCGCACAGCAGGCCGCTGAGGAAGAGGCACGGCGACTGGCCGAGGAGAGAGCCCGACGTCTGGCCGAGGAAGCGGCGCGCAATGCCACCACTACCACGGTTCCTGGGGCAACGACCACTACGGGTGGTGGCGGTGGGTCGACCACAACTACACCGGGTGACAGTGCGACTACCAGTCCTCCTCCACCTCCGCCGTCGGGCGGAGGCACCTGCCCGGTGGCCGGCGCCGTCCGATTTTCCGACAGTTGGGGCGCTGCTCGCTCCGGGGGTCGCGCCCATCAGGGCGTAGACATGATCGCCGCTCGAGACACGCCCCTGGTCGCCATCTACTCAGGCACTATCCGACGCATCACATCCGGCAACCTGAGCGGTCTCGCCATCTGGCTTCGTGCCGACAACGGCGACCAATTCTTCTATGCCCACCTGGAGAGTTATGGCGACATCTCTGTCGGTCAGAATGTGGAAGAGGGCCAGGTGATCGGCTTCAACGGCTCGTCGGGAAACGCACCCGACTTTCTGCCCCATCTGCACTTCGAGTTTCATCCTGGTGGCGGCTCGGCGGTCAACCCTTATCCATTGGTGCGCTCACTCTGCGGTTGAACGCGGAAAGAGGACCCTTGCGGGTCCTCTTCCGACCTAGCCTCCCTGCCCCCAAGCCCCCACGCACCGAGGCACGTTCTGAGACATATCATTGACCACCCACAGTGGTTCGTAAATGACTCTTAGTGAGAGGCGCGTTTGGACTAGTCCTTTTGATTGCCGGGCGACTTTGCCCGAGACTCACCCTCAGCAGTTCACGGGTCGACGCTGCATCGTTTGAGCAGTCTCGGGCAAACAGACGCCGGTCGCCCGGAGCTGCCGCTCCACTTGATTGCCGGGCGACTTTGCCCGGAGGCTGCGACCGGCGGGCGACTGGCTCGCTGCCGGGGTCTACATCATCGTCTCGCCGCCTGAGTTGCCAGCCCTCGGGCAAACAGACGCCGGTCCGCCGCAGCTGCCGCTCCTGGGCACGCTTTCTCGGCGACAACTTGTCGGTGACTGCATGATTCGGCCAAGAAGCGGGCCGTTTCCGGCGGCAGGCCCGGAAACTCCACCACTACCCTCCCAACCGACCCTGACCTGACTGGAGACATGGCATGACCACGCAGCCGCCTAATCCGCCGGATCCCGGCGGACCTTCAGAACCCCCGATGTCTCCACCTCCAGGTGGCCCACCCGAGATCCCGCCAGGACAGCCCGCTCCGGCTGTCTCCCCATCCAACCTCGCATCATGGGGAACCCGGGCCCTAGGCCTCCTGGTCGACTGGGCACCGGCGTTCATCCTCTCGGTGCTCACCTATCGGGCGAGCTATTTCTTCAGCCTGGTGGGGTACGCGTACTGGGGCTACCTCGGTCATCTCGAGGGTGTTACCGGCCAAACGCCCGGAAAGGCGATCATGGGCACAAGGCTGGTCAACCAGCAGGGGGAATTGCTCGGGAGTGGCGCCGGGATCGGTCGCAAGTTTGTCCACGTCCTCGACTTCATCGTCTGTGGACTTGGCTTTCTTCTCCCACTCGTCGACGCCAAGCGGCAGACCATCGCCGACAAGGTGATGAACACCTATGTGGTCGAGGGCGTGGAGAAGAAGCCGTTCGCGCTCGACCTCTGGATGCCGCCCAAGACCTGACCGGGGTCGCGTAGGATCCGGGGCAGGCCCGCCCAAAAAAGGGCAGATGAAGGAGATCCTCATGGGTGCAGCAGACGAAATCCTTTCTCAGATTTCGCTGGCTCAGTTGGCGGACCAGCTCGGTCTCGATGAAGCGAGCACCGAGCAGGCGGTCCGTGAGGCGGTACCTGCGCTGCTGGGCGGGATGCAGGCCAACGCCCAGGATCCGATGGGGGCCGCGTCGTTGCAGAAGGCCCTTGGCCAACACTCCGGCGATCCGTTCGAAGGCCTCGACCTGAACCAGGTCGACACAGCCGACGGAGAGAAAATCGTCGGCAACATCTTCGGCGACAACAGCCAGGAGGTGGTCAATCGACTTGGTGGGCAAACCTCGGGCGGCGGCATCATGAGCAAGCTTCTTCCGATCCTCGCCCCGCTCGTTCTCTCCTGGTTGGCCGGCAAGTTCACAGGAGGGGGACAGACCCAGTCGGCACCCGCCGGAGGCGGGGGCGGTGGGCTCGACGATCTCCTCGGTGGGGCCGCCGACTCGGCATCAGGCGGTGGGCTCGGCGACCTGCTCGGTGGCGGTGGCTCAGGTGGCGGAATCGGCGATCTGCTCGGTGGTCTCCTAGGGGGCGGCGGCGACACCGGGGAAGACCCCGACGCGATAGGCGATCTGCTCGGTGGCCTGCTCGGTGGCGGAAAAAGGGGCTGATCCACCACGCACAACGGTCAGGCCGGCAACTCCAACTCCGTGAGGATCTTGGCGATCCGACCTGTGCATGTCTCCAGCTCGGCCGGGGGCACCAACTGAACGAGCGTCTCCGCCGCTTCTCGTAACGCAGCCCCGGCCGCGGAGCCCGTCCCTGCCCTGACTACCGGCCTTCCGTGGTCGCCGCCCGGCACCACTTCCGGATCGAGCGGGATCGAGGCGATCAAG
>CAZRID010000053.1:0-13361 GCA_964600055.1 uncultured Acidimicrobiaceae bacterium | reverse complement strand
GTCGCTTTCCGCAGTCATATGGACGCGGCCTGGTCCACAGTGGACTGACAAACTCTCAGGCCGAGGCCTCTTCACGGAAATCGACCACCAGCTCCAGGCCAAGCGCATCAGCAACCCGATGCAGAGTGTCCAGACTGGGAGTCACCCCCCCGGCTTCGAGACGTGCCACCGTGGGCTGGGTAGTTCCCATCCGTTCCGCCAATTCAGCCTGTGTCAGGCCACGGCGCTCTCGCTCAGTGCGCACACGTGACCCCAACTCGAACGACTCCTTGGCGTCCTGATAGCCACGCCGCCGGGCATCGCCGCCTCGGCGCTCTGACTTCACCTCGTTCCAGTCAACTCGTTCACTCATCATCGTCCTCCGCCGTATGACCTTCAGCGATGCATCGTTCCATCGCCCGCAATGCCCGTTCAATCTCGGCCCGCTCCCGCTGTTGCTGCTTCCGGAATACCGTCAAGAGAATGATCCGTCGGCCGGTGGCTATGTAGTAACTGATCCGAACCGCGTTGCCCGACGGCCCCAAGAAGAAGCAGCTCTCGCAACTTGCCGCTCAGCTGCCGTGTGTAAGGATCGCCGAGAGCCACTCCCCTGTCGGCAAGTAGGTCTATGTAGAACTCGACCCGACCAAACTGATCGTCGGGTAGTTCTTGAAGCCACTCGGCGACCTCCCATTCCAACTCGAGTCTCCCCCAAGACACTCCAACAGCATGACATACCACAGATGGTATATCAAGAGGGGCGCAGAGTCGCTGACTTCCTCCGAGTTTTTCCGAACTGCCGGGTCACCAGTCGCCTCGGGTCGTGTTAGACGTCCACAGCCACCTCTATGAGAGCGCAGACGGGGAAGTTGCCGACAAAGCTCGAGCGTTTCGGATCCCGCACAGGCATGGCACAGACCCCCTCTGACACCTGAAAAACCCTTGTGGGCGTTGACGGACTCGAACCGCCCGTTGAACTAGCGGTTTAGTGAGGTCGATGCCTCGGTCGCGGGAATTCTCGACTCCTGCTCGTTCTTGTCCGAGATCGATCGAACTTCGTGGGTGTTTAGGGTTGGATGACTCGTATCTCGCAGCGAGGGCCGGGAGCAGAGGCGAGCCGGGCGTCGGCGGTGAGAAGGGCGCAGCCCAACAGCTCTGCCAACCCGATGTAGGCGGTGTCATAGGGGGTCACGTTGGCCCTTAGTTCGTAGGCACGCTGCATGAACGGCAGCGTCGGGTGACGGCTGATAGCGAGGTCACCGAGATCGGTGATCGCGGCTCGGAACCGCCGCGCAGTGAGGTCTCCGACGAGCCAGCGTTTGCGCAGCACTGACACGGTCTCGACATCGACAAGGTCGGGGGAAGCGATGTCGGTGTCTTGGCGCAGCGCGGATCGGGCGGCAGCACCATCAGGGCTGTCGTCGGCGATGGCGTTGGCGACGACCGAAGCGTCAACCACGATCACCGGGTCTGTCGATCCTCGGTAAGGTCGGCAGCGGCTTGGGCGAGCCCGACCCGGCCACCGTGACGGCGTTCAACCCGATCGAGTACCTCGTCGATGGTGGGTCGCTCGGCGAGCCGCTTCAACTCGGCGACCAGATACTTCTGCAGCGACTGCCCATGGCTCTCGGCACGACGCTGAAGCTGGGTATGCACCTCTTCTGGGAGATCCCTTACAAGCACGTTTGGCATGCTTGCATTATGCTAGCACCGTCGCCAAGTGCAACCCCTCGGCCAGCCCCGGGGAGGCCTCGGCATGACAGAGATAGCCCGCGATGGCGTTCTACCCAGTCGGCCCAGGCTTGGCGGACGTGGCGTGGCAACACCAACTCATCCCACAGGTCGATGAGCTCATCTACTCGAACGAACCAGCGGACGTCCTCCTCGTTCCCCTCGCGTAGAACCTGCTCGTACACCCGAGCGCGCTCCCGGCGATTCGACAGGTCGTAACGCCGAGGTGAGCCGCTCCAACGGATGTGCAACGGCAACTCGACGACACTCGAAACCCCTGCGGCGAGGCAGTGTTCCTTTGTCTGGTGGGCGTTGACGGACTCGAACCGCCGACCCCTGCCTTGTAAGGGCAGTGCTCTAGCCAACTGAGCTAAACGCCCCAGGCCCCCCTTTTCGCGCGCCGTTCTCGACCTATAGGTCCAGATCGGCGCGCGAAAAGGGTGTTATCCACGGAAAGTCTAAGAGATATGGGTCGTTCAGCCCATTCAACATCTTGGGGAGATCTGTCGATAAAGATCTGGACAATCGACAATCCCCAAGAGTGGCCAGGGGCCTTCCTACCCTGGCTGGAGGCTAGGAACGGCATGGGTAGAAGCAGCTCCATCGAACGAGAAGTCAGCGACGAGGCGATCCGTCAGTATCTGGACGGCATCGGGCTCTTCAATCTGCTGACCGCCGAGGACGAAGTCCGTCTGGCCAAGGCCATCGAAACCGGGCACAAGGCCGACCTCGCACTCGAATCCGAGACCGATCCCACCAAGAGACGCCAGCTGGGCCAGATGGTGCGAGCAGGTGTGGAAGCCCGCCAGACCTTCATTCGCGCCAACCTCCGACTCGTCGTCTCCATCGCCAAGCGCTACGGGCACGCTCGCCTCCCCTTCCTCGACCTGGTCCAGGAGGGCAACCTCGGTCTGATCCGCGCCGTCGAGAAGTTCGAGTATCGCAAGGGTTTCAAGTTCTCCACCTACGCAACATGGTGGATCCGTCAGGCGATCACCCGAGCCATCGCCGACAAGAGCCGGACCATCCGGGTCCCCGTCCACATGATGGACACCATCACCCAGATGCAGACTGCCGAGGGCAATCTGACCAAGAGGCTCGGCCGAAAGCCCACCGATGACGAGTTGTGCGAGGAGTCCGGTCTGACCGTGGAGAAGATTCGCGAAGCGAGAAAGGTCGCACCCGAGCCGGTGTCGATTTTCGAGCCGGTTGGCGATGACAACGCCATGCTCGGTGATTTCATCGAGGACCTCGAGGCTTCGGCCCCTTTCGACCTCATCGCCTCCAAGCTCAACATCGAGAACCTCCATTTCGTCCTGGAGCGGCTCACCGACCGTGAGCGCACCATCATCGAGATGCGGTATGGGCTGGGAAACCAGGAGCCGGCGACCCTGGACGAAGTCGGGCGCCATTTCAATGTGACACGGGAGCGCATCCGCCAGATCGAGGCCAAGGCCCTGGCCAAGATGCGTCACCCTTCGACTCCCGGAGGTCTCCGGGAGCTGGCCGTTTCCTGATTCCCCCACTGAAATTGGGGTGAGACGAGGCGTGACGCGCCTCATTTGTACCCAATTTCGGGGATGGTTCAGGCGGTCTTGACCTGCTCCCAGAGCTCCCGGGTGTTGGCCTCTATGGGTATATTCGCCTCGGACTGACGGGGTCGACCCCGACTCCGACGCCGGTGATAGGGCTGGCCATCCCAGAAGATGACACCACCCCATACACCCCATTCGAGACGATCACTCAGGGCGATCTCGAGGCACTGGACCTTGACGGTGCAGCCGGCACAGATCCGCTGCGCCTCGGCCAGCTCATTTGGCTTCTCCGAGAAGAACAGCTCATTACTGCCTTCCTGGCTACATCGTCCGTGTAATTGGAGTTGTTCTAGGTAGACGTTCACTTTGTCGAATCCTTTGTCTTGTTGCGGGTGGGGCGGTAAATCAAAAAGCCGCCGGGTGCTCCGGCGGCCTCACAACAGACTGTTGCTGGATGTCACATCATGTGACGAGAGGTCGCCGGATGGTGGTTGGCTCCGCGCCGACTGCAGCGGACGCGGGCGCGCCAAAAAGCGCTGCCATTCCGGTGGGAATCATGATCCGCTGCTTCACCATTGGGATACCTCTTCTATCGACGGCTCAAGATTGCCGTACCGAGAGCCATACGTCAAGGCAATTAAGGAGATCCGCCTAGTTTTGAACCGCAATGAGCGACACCCTCGATCTCTGGGACTATCGGAGGCGGGTCCATGACATTTACAGGAAGGCACGGGAGGGTGGTCCCGGCAAGGATGCGTGGGTCGAATGGACCATCGAACGCGACCGTCTCTTTGCCACACACCCCCAGTCGCCGATCGAGGATCGTTCGGCTTTCACCGGGCTCCCATACGTTCCCTACGACCCGAAATGGCGGGTGACCGGCCGATTCATTCCAGTCGACGACGAGACGCCCAGCCTCGATCATTCCGGGAAAGGGACCACCCGGTTCGTCAAGGTCGGAGTCGTCGACTTCGAAGCCGTCGGCAACGAGGGCTCACTCGAAGTGCTCTGGCTCGACGCCTACGGGGGTGGTCTATTTCTCCCCTTCGGCGACGCCAGCAACGGGGAGTCGACCTATGGAGGCGGCCGCTATCTCCTGGACACGGTCAAGGGCGCAGACCTCGGTCATGAGGAAGAGCGGATCGTGCTCGACTTCAACTACAGCTATCACCCGTCCTGCGTCCACTCCTACCGGTGGTCCTGCCCCCTCGCCCCACCCGCCAACAGATTGGGCTTCGCCGTCGAGGCCGGGGAACGGCTGGCCACGTAAGGTATCGCCGTGTTCAAATTCATCTTTCGAATGTTCCGGCTTGCCTTCATGACTTTCTTCGGCGCCGCGGTGGTGGCGAAGTTCGTGCTCCGATCCAACGCAACCGAGGAGACCCAGGAGATCGATCTGGTCAACATCTTTGGCGGAGAGCATCTCGTCTCCTCGGCCGACCCCTTCTTCGGCGGGAAAATCACCAATGTCTTCGGAGGCACGATCCTCGACCTGCGCAAGGCGACACCCGCACCGACCGGCATCTACCTCGACGTGCTGGTCTTGTTCGGCGGGCTGAGCTTGGTAGTGCCCCAGGGGTGGAGGGTCGTCTTCGACGGAACCGTCCTCGGAGGCGGCTTCGACGATGCAACCCAGACCACCAGTGACCCCGACGCTCCGATCGTCCGGCTCGGTGGGCTGGTGACCGCTGGTGGCATCAGAGCCACCACCCGGTCCCCGGTTGAAGCCGTGGCCTGACGGTGGCCACCCGAATCGAGGCCACACGGCTGATACCCGGTCGGGGAGATGTCGTCGACAACGGTGTTGTGACCCTCGAAGACGGCGTCATCACCTTCGCCGGCCCCGTTGTAGACGCCCCGTCTTCGGACGGCGCCGGAACCATCACCACCGACACCGTGATGCCCGGGATGTGGGAGTGCCACGGGCACTTCATCGGCACCTACACCGCCAATATCGCCGAGATCCACACCCTCCGCCCCCAGCTGGGTGCGATGCGGGTCACCGCTGATGCCCGAAAGGCCTTGATGGCGGGATTCACCTCGGTCCGAGAGATGGGTGGCATGGGGACATTCCTGGGACGGGCGATCGACGAGGGCCAGGTGATCGGTCCCAACGTGTACGCCAGCGGGGCGATGCTCTCGATGACCGCCGGTCATGGCGACGAGCACGGGATGGATCTCGACTTCGCCCGCGCCTCGGTGGCCAGGCAATGGGGGGAGGACAACATCTGCGACGGGCCTGACGAGTGCCGGGCCGGGGTGAGGAGGATGCTCCGGCTCGGCGCCAAGGTGATCAAGGTCCATGCATCGGGTGGGGTGATGAGCGAGTTGGACGACCCCCAACTCCCCCAGTTCTCCGGCCCCGAGCTCGAAGCAATCGTCGACGAGGCCACCCGGATGGAACGACTGGTAGGCGCTCACTGCCATGGCAAGCGCGGGATCATGGCCGCCCTGGAAGCCGGCGTGATGACCATCGAGCATGGGACCTACCTCGACGAGGAGGCGGCCGATGTAATGGTCGAGACGGGGGCGATCCTGGTGCCGACCCGCTGGATCCTCAAATACCTCATGGCCGAGGGCACGAAACAGGGAATGCCCGAGTACGCACGAATCAAGGGTGAGATCGCATCACAGAACCACGCCGAGGCGGTATCCCTGGCCGTGGAGAAAGGGGTCAAGGTGGCCATGGGCACCGACATCTGGGCCACCGGGCTCTGGGGCAGAAATGCGGAGGAGATCGAGCTGATGGTGGAGGCGGGGATGACCCCTCTCCAAGCCATTGAAACGGCCACCGCCAACGGCCCCGACACCCTCGGACCCCAGGCGCCAAAGTCGGGCCGGCTGTTGGAGGGCTACGACGCCGACGTGATCTGTGTCACCGGCGACCCCACCACCGATGTGACAGTCCTGGCCGACCCGGACAACATCACCCATGTCTTCAAAGGCGGGGTGCAGTTCAAGGGCTGAGGCCCGCGGGAGAAGAATTCTCCCCTCCCCCCTTCGGGGTACTCGCCCCTCCGGGGGAGAAACAGAAGCGACTTTTCCTCCCCCGAAGGGGCAGGTGGCCCGCGGGAGAAGAATTCCCCCCCCTTTTGGGGGGAGAAACGAAGGTCACGTTTCCTCCCCCGAAGGGCGAGGTGGCCCGCAAGGGCCGGAGGGGGTTATTCGCAGCCCGACGCCGCTACACGATTCGCCGCTTGGAGGCCCACCGGGCGAGTTCGTGACGGTTGGAGAGTTGGAGCTTGCGGAGGACCGAGGAGACGTGGGTCTCGACAGTCTTGATGGAGATGTTGAGCTTGCGGGCGACCTGCTTGTATGCAAATCCACGGGCGATCAGCCGCAGTACGTCCTTTTCCCTCGAGGTGAGCTGATCGAGCTCGGGGTCCACCTCCGAGGGCATGGCGCCCGCGAAGGCGTCGAGGACGAACCCGGCCAGCCTGGGTGAGAACACTGCGTCGCCGGCGTTGATCCGACGCACGGCGTCGGCGAGCTCGGCCGGCTCGATGGTCTTGGTCACATACCCACGGGCACCTGCGCGGATCATGGCGATGACATCTTCGGCCTGGTCCGACACGGATAGGGCGAGGAACTTCACCTCCGGGTTGGTCTCGACCACACCCTCGACCACGGCGATCCCACCGCCGTCGGGCATGTGCACGTCGACCAGGGCGACATCGGGGTTGAGACCTCTGATCTCCTCGATCGCTGCATCGACATCCTGAGCGGTCCCGACGATGTCGAACTCCTCCGACAGCTCGGCCTTCACCCCGGCCAGAAACAGACGGTGATCGTCAACGAGATAGACCCGGATACTCACGCCGTTGCCACCGGCATCCTGAGGATCACCTCGGTGCCCTCACCTGGCTCGCTGTCCACGACCGCCGCTCCCCCGGCGCGCTGCAACCTCGCCTTGATCGAGTGGGTGATACCCCTCCGATCGGTGGCGACCGATTTTGCGTCGAATCCTTTGCCCTGGTCGGTCACATAGACCACCAGCTCATCACCGTCGGCCTCGAAGTAGAGCGACACCCGCTCCGCGCCGGAGTGCTTGGCGGCGTTGACCATCGCTTCGCTGGCCGCCCCGAGCAGGGCCCGGGTCGACTCGTCCAGGGTGTGATCACCCACCACAACGACATCGATCGGGACCTGGTGATCGGCTTCGATCCGCTTGGCCGCGTCTTTGAACGCCGTGGAGAGGAGGTCGACCCCATCGAGCGGGGCCTGCCCGTAGAGCCAATCACGCAGCTCGGACTCCTGATGGCGGGCCAGAATCGACATCCGGGCCGGGTCGTCGCTTCGCTGGATCAGGGCCAGGGTCTGGAGAACTGAGTCGTGGAGATGAGCCGCCATCTCGGTCTTCTCCTCCTGACGGATGCGCTCCCGTCGCTCGGTGCCGAGATCACGGGCAAGACGGGTCACCCACGGGCCGAAAGCGACGAGGATCCCGATCCCGGTGAGTGCAACCGCCAGCACCACCGGACCGATCTCGTAGATGGGGCCGACATTCGCGGCGAAAACGGCGAGCCCGCCTATGAGCAGACCGACGCCGAGCAGCATGCGCAATCTGCCCGGCCGCTCGACCGTGGGGTCGATCAGGGCGGCCAGCGGCCCCGGCATGTTGCGATCGGTCAGGGCGGCGGTGCCAAATGCGAGCGCGCCCACGGTGATGACGAGGGCGTTCGACGGCCACCAGCCGGACACCCCGAGCAGCAGCATCAGCCCGGTAAAGGCGAGCCCGAGCCCGAGCGCCTGATGCGCCTCAACAGGCTCGGGCTCCACGTCTTCCACCCGGTCCAACTCCATCAACCACAGACCGAAGTAGACGAGGAGCCCGAGACCCCACACCATGCTCAGAGTGATAAAGGCGGCCCGGACGAAGCCGTCGCTGACACCGAGGGAGTCGGCCAGGCCACCGGCCACTCCAGCCACGGCCCGGTCGGTGCGGCGCCGCCGGAAAACAAACTTTCGCCGTTGATCCACAGTTGAATCATCGCGGCCCCCGGGGTCAACCTCAATCGGGGATATCCCCGAGACGATCGGGGGAAGCTCAGGGTCGTCCCCGATTGATGATCTGGCGTCTCAACGGTCGAATTGGCCTCATGGAACAGAGCAACACAACCACCGAGGCGCCAGAGCCTCAGGTCGTCACCAACGAGCTTGTGCGCCCCCGCCAGGGACGGATGGTCGCCGGTGTCGCCCAGGGTCTGGCAAATCGATTCAACCTCCCGGTGGTGCTGATCAGGGTCGTCTTCGCGCTCCTCACCTTTGGTGGTGGGCTCGGTCTCGCCTTGTATGCAGCCGGTTGGTTTCTCATCAGATCCGACGACGAGGCCGAGACACCCGCCGAGCGCTTCTTCTCGGGCGCAACGAGTGGGCGGTCATGGATCGGGATCGGCCTGGTCTTTCTCGCCGCACTGATCCTTCTCGACAACTTCACCTTCCTGTCAGGTGGAATCGTCTGGGCGGTAGGGCTGCTGGTGGTGGGAATCCTCCTCTACACGGGCGATCTCCCGCGCCTGGTCAAGCAACCCCACGACGACAAGGAGGGAGTTCAACAAATGACAACCACAGACACCCTGGTACCGGCGCCGACCCAGACCGAGACTCCGTCTGGAGGGGCGCCGGTGGGCGGAGGACTACCGCCGACCCCCACGCCTACCCCACCGATCCTCCCCCCGGCTGCGGCAAAGCCGAGGGAGCACTCTTATCTGGGCCGAATCACCGTCGGGTTGATCCTCGTCAGCCTTGGCGTCCTGGCGATCCTGGACAACATCCCCGGCATCCCGATCGAGCCGGATCCACGTCATTACATGGCCCTGGGTGTGACCGTCCTAGGCGTAGGGCTGATGGTCGGTGGGTTCATCGGGCGGGCTCGATGGCTGATCCTGGTCGCCGTGATCATGGTGCCCTCAATGATCTTCTCCCCCGCGTTCGAATATGACTGGAGTTCGGAGGACTTCGACCGCATCGTCTCCCCTGACAGCTTCGAAGAGCTCGAGGAGATCTACAGCATCGATGTTGGAAATCTCGAGATCGATCTCAGTGACCTGCCATGGGATGGTCAGGTGATCGACCTCGAGACCACCGTTGACGCCGGGAACATCGAGATCCGTATCCCCGAAGGCGTTGGGCTTGTAGGTGAGGCTTCCGTCGACGTGGGACGGGTGGCCGGTCCGGGTCGGGAGAGTGCCGGTCTCGGACAACCTGAGCTGCGGTTCAACGACCCAGGACCACTCGGAACCGTGAATCTCGATGCCAGCGTGGACATCGGCAACATCGACATCTTCCGTCGCTGACGAAAGGACCAACATCATGAAAACACACAGATTCGACGCAGTCTCGTTCCTCTCAGGGCTGGCGCTGACGCTCCTCGGGCTGGTCTTCCTCATTCCGCAGACCCCGGTGGACATCGTCTCCGCCCTGACCGACCTCGGCTCCTGGTTCTGGCCAGCGGTGCTGTTGGTGATTGGCATCGCAGTCCTGATCCCGGTTTTCCTTCCCAAGGAGCCGGAACAAGAAGAGCTCGAGGAATAGGGACCGGCCGCGCGCCAAGAACCCCCTCCGGCCCCTCCGGCCCTGTACGGGGGAGGAAACGTTTCTCCCCCCGAAGGGGGGAGTACGGCGAAGCCGGGAGGGGGGACTCTGGGTTTGCTACCGCGCTTCGGCGACCAGTTGGGCTTTCAGGTCGGCGAGGCGTTTGGTGATGGACACGTGATAGACGTGGGGGTTGACCAGACGCTTCACCCCTAGATCGAGCCGCTCCAGGTCGGCGACCCTTCGCTTCCTCGCCTCGGCAACGACGGCAGGGTCGTCGACCGGCGGCTCGAGCAGCGCCTTCTCCAACAAGTCCTCTGTGGCCGAAACCCGGCTCAGGTCGAGAACACGGGCCACGCCGGAATCACGGTGATGATGGATTTCCAGCGGGTACTCCAGGTCCTCATCGGCCAAAGACATGAGATCGACCGTGGCCAGGCCACGTTCGTCATAGAGACGGCGAACCCGCTTTCGGCCCGGGTTGATGATCTTGGCCGGGGTGTCGGAGACCTTGATCGCGGGAAGCCACCCCGTCTCGTCGGAAATCGCGACCAGTTTGTAGACACCGTCCAGGTACGGCTGGCCGTCAGATGACACCATCCGTGTGCCCACCCCGTAGAGAAGACGACGAATGATCCGGTCGGCGTCGGATCCATAACGGGGAGCCTCGTCAGCGATCTGGTTGAGGATCTGGACGATGGTCAGCTCGTCAAGGCTGCTGGAGAGGACGACGTGCACCTCTTCCATGCCAGCGGCGTCGAGCATCTGCGAGGACCTGACCGCGAGGTGGGCCAGGTCTCCCGAGTCGAGTCGGATCCCAATCGGCCGATGACCCTTCCGTTTCAGCTCCTCGAAGACTGTTATGGCGTTGGGGATGCCTGACTCCAGGGTGTCGATTGTGTCCACCAGCAGGATGCATTCGTCGGGATACATCTCCGCATAGGCCCGAAACGCTCCTAGCTCACCCTCACCCAGGGCCATGAACACCTGGACCATGGAGTGGGCATGGGTCCCTTGCGGGAGCACTCCCATCTCGTGTGAGATGCCCACATTCGAAGAGGCGTCAGCCCCACCGATCAATGCCGCCCTCGTGGCCTCAATCCCGCCCTCGCCCGGTGCCCGCCGCAGACCGAACTCGAGCACCGCCCCACCCCGGGTGGCTTCCACCACTCTCGAAGCCTTGGTGGCGATCAGGGTGTGGAAGTTGAGCTGGTTGAGGAGCGGAGTCTCCAGGAGCTGGGCGGCGGCGAGGGGCCCTTCGACGACGGTCAACGGGACATTGGCGTGGGCCACCCGCCCTTCGGGAATCGTCTCGTAGCGGAGGGCGTCCCAACTCACTTCCCCCAGCCATTCGACGAAGTCGTCCGCGAAAAGACGATGACCGTCGACGACATGATTGCGGAGGGCGGCCTTCTCCTCCTCACCAAAGCGAGCCCGTTCGGCCCATCGGCCCAACCAACCCCATCCGGCGTTGATCGCATATCCGGATTGGTGCTCGCCGTAGTCGGGATACCGTCGGAAGAAGTGCTCGAATCGGGCCTCTCGCTCATGGAGCCCATGCCGGAAGTAGAGCTGGGCCATCGTCAGCTGGTATTGATCGGTGAGCAGGGCGCCGCGTGAGATTCCCATCGAGTCAAGCCTATTGCGCCCTTGTACCCTGAGAATCGTGATCGCCTATGACGAAAAGACGGCCCTGGTGGTCGTCGACGTCCAGAACGACTTCGCCGACCCGAGTGGGAACCTGTACGTCCAGGGCGGTGACGCTGTCGTACCGAAGGTCAACGACGAGGTAGGCCGAGCCCTCGCCGCGGGAGCAATGGTGGTCTACACCCAGGATTGGCATCCTGAATCGACGCCGCATTTTCAGAAGGACGGTGGTGTCTGGCCGGTGCATTGCGTGAAGGAGACTTGGGGCGCCGAATTCCATCCAGACCTCGAGGTGGCCGGGCCCGTGGTTCGCAAAGGCGCCAACGGTGAGGATGGCTATTCGGGATTCACGATGCGGGACCCGGAGACAGGAGAACAGATGGCCACGCCGCTACGAGGTCTGCTCGATCAGCGTGCCATCGAGCGCATCGTGGTCGTCGGTCTGGCGCTCGATGTCTGTGTAAAGGCGACCGCCCTCGATGCGGTGGGAGGCTTTGAAACGGCGGTGGTCGTTGGAGCAACTGCTCCGGTTGAACTTCAACCCGGGGACGGGGCGAGGGCTATCGAAGAGCTCGAAGCCAGCAGGGTCGCCATCGTCGGTTAGGCGGGAGTGGGCACCGTTCGCCAGGCCGTATACAGGGTGCGAATGGCGATGATCACCGCCAGGACGCCGAACATGGCGGAGAGGATGCGTCCGTCCACCCCGAGGGCTACCTGCGAGGCGACGACCGACCCGACCACTCCGCCGGCTCCGACGACCACCGCGTCCTGAAGGCGAACCCGTTGGTTCTTGCGGTTGACGATGGTGGCGGCGACCGAGGTGAGGATGATCGCCAACAGCGATGTCCCTTGGGCTTCGTGCTGGGTGAATCCGAGCAGGAGCACAGTCGCAGGCACGATGACTATCCCTCCCCCGATCCCGGCCACACCGGCGAAGAAGCCGGAGAGCAGACCGATCCCGAACGCGAGGAGGACCAGGGTCAGTTCGCCGAAGCCACTGGAGCCAGGCAGGGGGTCGGTGCTGAAGATCATCCGCATCCCGGCGACGAGGATGACGAGCCCGAAGAAGATGCTCAGCGATCTCGTGCTGAGGCGATTCATCACCGAAGCACCGACGAGGGACCCGGCGACACCACCGAGCCCGACCGCAATCCCCAGACCGAGGTCGACGTCCCCGGCGATAGCGAACGACACGGCACCCGCCACCGCTATCGGGAAGATGCTTGCCAGCGATGTGGCATGAGCTCGATGACGATCGAGTCCCACTGCAAGGAGCAGTGGGACCAAGATGATCCCACCCCCGACACCAAAGCCCCCGGAGAGAAGACCCGCGGCGAGGCCGATGAGGACGAGCTTCCAGGATTTGACCGCCATTACCTGATTCACCGGATCAGGTTAGATGTGATCAATTCTGGCTTCGTGCAGCCCTGACCTTGAGCTCACGACCACCGATGGACGAACCGTTCAGACCGGAGATGGCAGCCCCCACCGTCGTCTCAGGCATCTCGACGAATCCGAAACCACGGGATCGCTTCGAATCGCGATGGGTGACGACGGTCGCAGAATGCACCCGACCGAATTTACCGAACATGCGCTCCAGCTCCTGCTCGGTGACGGTGAAGGGAAGATTCCCAACATAGATCGACCCTCCGGATTGAGCCGGACGCACAGGCTCCGGGCGGCGTGCCGAGGGGCCAGGAGAAATATGGCTCGGCTCCGAACCGGGCGCCGGACGGTTGATCATCGGTGACTCGATGCCCAATACCCTCTGCAGACGTTGGGCGGCTTTGACCTGGCTCGAGTCGACCAGCGAGACCACGATCCCACTGGCGCCGGCCCGGGCGGTGCGTCCCGAGCGATGCACGTAGGCCTTCTCGTCTTCCGGCGGGTCGAAATGAACGACGCTTCCAACACCTTCGACATGAATCCCCCGGG
>CAZRID010000052.1:0-13493 GCA_964600055.1 uncultured Acidimicrobiaceae bacterium | reverse complement strand
AAGGTCCCCGAGCAGGCGGACAAGGTGCGGGAACAAAGACGTGTCAAGGTCGCCGAGGTGACGGCGCGTCTAGAGAGCCTCGGACTTATGGCTCTTCAACAACTCGACGGTCTTCTCTCGGTGGAAGACGACAGTCTGCGTCTTCAAGTGGTGAAAGCAGTCCTCACCATGGGACGACAACACCATCGAGAGGAGATGTTCGAAGAGGGGGTCTTTGAACGGCTGGTCGTCCTTGAAGCCCAAGCCAGTGGGCTCAACACACCGGTTCGCGGATGAGATCGGCAAGAGAGGTTGAAAGGAGGCTGGATGCAGTTGCTCGCCGGTTCGCATCCGTGTCGGCAACGGATTTGTCTCACCGAGAACTGGTCGCCATCGCGAAGAGTCGGAGGCTGCAGCCGAAGCACATTCGCGTCCTGTTTGGCAGGATCGAAGCACCCTTCACTGCAAGCGTCCTTAATGCGGCAGCGGACTATCGGCGGCAGCGCATGGCCGGTTCGGTGATAACGAATCAATGGCCGACATGTATGACGCTGGCGCATGGCCTCTCATACTCGTTCGACTATGAGATGGATCACGGCCTGCAGGAGTGGTTCTCCTTCTTTCGGCGGCCACTCCAGGATCCCAAGGGTCCGATGACAGATGTTGACTTCCGAATCGCCCTTGCAAACTGTCTCCTTGATCGTCGGGGGCTCGACACCTTGAGATCAGAAGTGACCGAATTGGCGGAAGATCCGGGGTCGCCCAGATGGCAAGACCTGGTTCCCCCGCTAACGGAGGAGGCGAAGACGGCCCTCGAACTCGTAGACGAGTTTGAGAGCTTCTACTTCAAGTTCGACATACCCCTACTCATGTGGCGTGCCGACGCCGGCCAGTACATGGGTTCTCACAAGACCAGCAGAACCGGACAACGGTGGACATGAGTGGACAAATGACGGGTAAAGCGGACACGCCATATCCCGCCACGAAACCATACCGTCGCGTTCCAGAAATGGTCGAAACGCGTTCACGCCCCAGCCTCCAATGGTCAGAATCGTCAACACCAGTTGAGATCCACCGGGATCTCAACCAATCCCACAGCCCCCTTGCGGGAGGTCGAATTGTACCGAGGGGTGGTCTGTGGGCGAGACCGGTCATTCTGAATGCACAACGTCCACACATGTGTGACGCCCTGCATTAGGAATGCAGTTTTCCCAGGTCCTGACGGAGACGCTCTTGGACGACGGTGGCCGTGAGGTCGGCTCGGGAGCGTTCAACGAGGGAGCGGGAGACATCGGTGGTGCGACGGAGACCATTGGTCATGCCGTCGGGGTAATCCATCTCGGCCAGCAGGTCGACGATCCCGTCCATCGAATCGAGAGCGATCTGCGCCTGGTCGATCTCGCCCGCCCGAAGCAGATCGAGCAGGCGGCGACGCATCTCGCCCACCGCCTCTCCCAGACCATGGAGATAGGGCACCGGGTCGACCCCCAGCTCGCTGAAACCGGGAATCGCCTCGTCCTTGAACAATGCCTCGGTGATCCGGGCCTCCGAGTACTCCTTGGCCGCGTCAGAGATGAACCCGGCGTAGAGGATGTCGGGGTGGTCCTCGAGCGCCCTCGTGATCTCGGAGAGCAAGGCCCCGGCTTCGGCGATGAGGGCGGACGCCGACTCCCATTCCGAACGGTGAAGGGCTCTTATCCCGTTAGCCGAGGAACGGATCACCCGTCTCGAGCCGGTGATTCCCTTCTCCCTCGCGGCAAAGCGCGCATCGAGGATGGTTCGGGCGTCGTCGACGAATTCGAAGCCCATCGATTAGTTGGCGACGACTTTGACCTGAGGCTCGTCCCACTCCGCCGGGCGCTCGGACACGTGCGTGACCTTGAGTCGCCACTGACGCTGCTGTTTCATCTGGGCCAGAGCGGCCACATAGAGAGCGATCATCGAGTCGACAACGAGATGGATCAGAAGAAGCGGCAGCGAGTTCTGCCAGAGTGCCAGCCCGGCCGTGACCAGGGCCAGGGTGATCAGCACCGCCATCGTCCTTCGCCGGCGAAGACGGATGACATCCCGCTCGCTCACCGCGCTGCGGCTGTAGGGCCGTTTCTGGACGTCGGCCATGAGATGGGTCCAGCGATCGAACTCTTCTGTCGAGTTCTTGGGAGTGTTCTGCCTATCCCCGAAAACCGAAGGCAGCAGGTAAACACTCCATACAGCGGCTATCAACAGCAAGCCGACGATGACGCTTGTTTCCATTTAGCTTTCGCCTACTCCGTCCTGAGACGAGCGTAGTGCCGTACACCACGCGCAATCAACGACCTACGTCCTCTCCCATGTCCCCGATCTTCCACCGGACTTTCTCAACAGACCGATCGACTCGACGGTGACGCCGCGCTCGACGCTCTTCACCATGTCATAGATGGTCAATGCGGCCAGACCGACAGCCGTCATGGCCTCCATCTCGACACCGGTTCGACCAGTGGTGCGAACGGTAGCAAGCACCCGAATCCCACGCCCACTCCGCTCCAGCGATACCTCGACTCCGGTCAGGGGTATCGGATGGCAGAGCGGGATGAGATCGGCTGTCCTCTTCGCCCCCATGATCCCCGCGATGCGAGCCACGGCGGCTGCGTCCCCCTTGGGCAGATCACCGGCAAAGAACCGGTTTGCAAGCTCCGGGGACACGCTCACGAAAGCCTCGGCCACCGCCTCCCGATCCGTGATGTCCTTCTCACCCACGTCGACCATATGCACCTCACCGGCTTCGTTGAGATGGGTCAGTTCCCGCTCATCGGCCATCGACCCACTCCCTCGTTTCCGGCCATTTGAACATCTCGATCCTCACCTTCTCGCCCGCTTGGACCAGCCCCACACCTTGCGGCACGACTGCGAAAGCGTCGGCATTCGCCGCGGCCGACAGGACATTCGACGATTGGCCTCCTGACCTCATCACCGTGGGCACACCTTCGGCAAGCCCGTCGACGAGGACTCTGACGAAGACTGTCTTCTCCGGGTCGGTGTCGAGGTCCTCCCCGGCCACCGCCCTCAGCTGCGGTCTGAGGATGGCCCGTGCTCCCTGCATCTTGAGGATGGCGGGTCGGAGAAGCTGCTCGAAAGAAACCAGCACCGAGACCGGGTTGCCGGGGAGCCCGAAGAAGACGGCATCACCGACCCTGCCGAAGGCGAACGGCTTCGCAGGCTGGATGGCGATCTTCCAGAATCCGACGTGGGCATCGCCTTCGAGCACCTGCTTGGTGACGTCGTAGTCGCCCATCGAAACCCCGCCCGTGGACACCAGGAAGTCAGCCTCAGAGCCTCGATCCAATGCACGGCGCAAGACGTCAGGTTGGTCGGGGACGATTCCGAGGTCGATCAACTCGGCGCCTGCCTCTTCGAGCAGCGCCTTCAGCATCGGTCGGTTCGAGTCGCGGATGCTCCCCGGGGCAAGTGTCGCCTGCTCGGGTGGGGTCAGCTCATCGCCGGTCGACATGAAGGCAACCCGGGGTCGCCTCGAGACCTCAGGACGGCCGACGCCTATCGTCGCCAGCACGCCGACGTGCATCGGGGTCAGCCTGGTGCCGGCTTCGAAGACCAGCTGACCGCTGACCACATCCCCGCCCGCGGCCCGGACCGAGGTGCCAGGTTCGACCGCAACGTTGATCGCTACCTTCGACCCGTCGCTTGTGGTGTCCTCGACCTTCACCACGGTGTCGGCGCCTCGGGGCATAGGGGCGCCGGTCATGATCTTCAGCGCCTCGCCCCGCCCCACCACGATGTCCGTGGTCGACCCGGCGGGGAGGTCGCCGAGCACCTCGAGAACCGAACCCGGGGTGGCGACATCGGCGGCGCGGACTGCAAACCCATCCATGGCCGAGTTGGGGAAGGGTGGGACGTTCTCCGGGGCCACGACATCGCTCGCCAGGACCCGTCCCCGGGCCTCCCAGATAGGGACTCGCTCCGACCCGAGCTGATCGACCGAGGAGAGAACTTCCGAGCGCGCCACCTCGAGCGGCTTCATCCTCGTCCCTTCAGCCAGAGGCTGAACTCATCTCCGAACTGGTGCTCGCCCAACTCGACCGACGCCTCCAGAAGCCCGACCGGGGTGCCCACGTCGAGCAGATCGTCGGCAGCCACATACCCACGAAGCCTGCCGCGGCTGCCCAGCTCATTTATGGCGTCCGTAAGTTGGATCTCCCCGCCGTGGCCGGGCTCGGTGTGCTCCAAGATCTCGAAAACTTCCGGGGTGAACAGATAGCGGCCGACGAATCCGAGTCTGGACGGCGCCTCCTCGACACCCGGTTTCTCCACGGCGCCAGACAGGTCGAGATAGCCATCCTCGACAGGGGACGCCGGCACCACCACCCCGTACTTGCTCAGAAACTCGTCGGTCAATTCTCTCAGGCACATCACCGAGACCGAACCGTCACGGCTTCCCGCGGCCAGGTCGGCCAGGACGTCGCGCCCGGGACGCACGATGTTGTCGGAGAGAAGGCAGAAAAAGGGCCGATCCCCGACCATATGGGCCGCCTCGTTGACCGCATGCCCCAGGCCGAGCGGCTCTTCTTGAACCACTGGCCGCAGGTGGATGTCTTCCAGCCCGGGCAGCGGGCCTTCGAGGCTGAAATGCTGGGCGATCAGATGGCCGGTGTCCAGATCGACGACAACCACCGCCTCACGAGCCCCGGCTCGCGCCGCTTCCTCGACCGCATACTGGATGGCCGGGCGATCGACCACGGTGAGCAACGCCTTGGGCACAACCCGTGTCGCCGGTCGCATCCGGGTCCCACGACCGGCTGCCGGTATCACCGCTACCTCGATGCTCACGTAGGGACCTTCTCCTCACTGCCCGAGACCATTCGCTGGATATTGCCCCGATGCCGCCACACGACCACTGCGATCATCAGGGCAACCCACAGCAGCGAAAGACCTTCCACACCTTGCCACATCAACATAGGAATGGTTATCACGACGAGCACCATCGACGCGATCGATGCGGTCTTGGTCAACCTCACGATTACGGCCCAGAGCGCTATCTCGATCAGGGCGGCGATAGGGGCGGTGAACAGGAGAACGCCACCTCCGGTGGCAACGCCCTTGCCCCCTTTGAATCGGTGAAAGACCGGGTAACAGTGGCCAACCACCGCTGCAAGGCCGGCGGCGAAGGCCCACTGCACCTGTGGGTCGGGCACACCAGAAGCGACCATGCCCATGGCAGCGCCCACGGTTCCCTTCAGAGTGTCGCCGATGAAGACCATTGCCGCTGGCACCTTGCCGAGCGTGCGGAGCACATTGGACGTGCCCGGGTTACCGCTTCCCTCCTGATGGATGTCGACCCCGTGCATGCGGCCGACAATGACCGCGAAATCGATGCTTCCGACGAGATAGGCGGCCAGAAGCGCCAATGGAACTGCCAGGGCGGGCGACATCGCTGTCGATCATATGCGGGTTGGGAATGGAAGACCCGGTGTCCCCGTTGTAAACTCTGCGATCCACCCCTTCCCAGCGGTCAGACTCACTCATGCCAACATACGAATACACATGCAAGAACTGCGGCCAGACCATCGAAGCTTTCCAGTCGTTCTCTGAGAAGCCGTTGCGCAAGCACGCCGATTGCGGTGGTGCGTTGCAGAAGGTGTTCCACGCTCGCGGCGTGGTCTTCAAGGGGTCGGGTTTCTACTCGACAGATTCCCGCTCGAAGTCGAGCGCGTCCAACAACACCGACTCTGCAAAGAAGAGTGAATTGTCGAAGAAGGGCGAGTCGTCGAAGGACGGCGAACCCTCGAAGAAGGACGGCGAGTCCTCGAAGAAGGAACAGTCATCGGCGCCTGCGGCCAGCTCCTCCCCATCGTCGAGCAGTCACTCGCCCTCCGACTGACCCGACGATATCGGGGCTCAGTCCCGATCGCTGACCAGGTACCAGAGACCAATCGTCACGGCCACGACGATCAGCATGATCATCATCGACCTGACCCGGTGGCTCTCGGTCTCGACCATCGTTTCCTCTATATGACGCTTCTTGTCACCCATCTGCGATTGCCTCCTTCTCGGCGATTGCGTGGAGGGGCGTGGACCGCACTCGTGCAAGATCAGTGGCCTCCGATGATTCACGAGACGAGAGTCCAGCCACTCTCGATACCTACCTACCCGTCGGGGCCGCTGTCGAAACTGATCCCGATCGGGCGGGGCTCACGTCAGCCTCATGTTGCCCTCGAAGCGGGGATTTGGGGACGCCCGACGCAGCTCGGATCGGCCACGAAGGCGATTTTGGGCTCGGAGCGCGCCCGACTCACACCTCTAAAGTCAAAGGGTGTTGACACAACAGAAGTTGTATGATTGACTTAAACATGTCTTAGAGATGGCTATCAATGACCCAGACGACGGTCAGAGAAGGAGGCTTGAGATGTGCCTGACGTGTGGATGTCTGTTACCGCATGAGGATCACGGCAAGACCGGGTATCTCACGATCGAGGATCTGGAGAACAGTGCCGAGATCGACGGATACACACTCGACCAAGCCGTTCAGAACCTGGTGAAAACGGTCGAGGTGGCCAAGGACGAGGAGGAGCACAAACACCAGTAATCGTCTGACGGCCGGACCCACAGAGGAAAGGGAGACGCCAAATGCAAACCAATCCCGAGATGGTGGTCCATACTCGCGAGCCGGGCGGGGAGGTCGAGCTTCCCTTCGAGAAGCCGGTCATCTTGCCGAGGACCGAGGATCAGGATCCGGCGAGACACGCTTGGGCTGATGCCCGTTTCGCCACCGACATCATGGCTGAGCATGCCTTCTTCTTCGCCCTTTTGATGCCCCCAGAGGTGGCAAGCAAGGAGCGGACCGAGGCACTCAAGTTCGCCGAGAGCTTTGCCGAACTCCATACCCGCATCGCGGCGGCTCCACCGCCTGAACGTAGCGATTTGAAGCGTTTCACGCACGACGTGATCGAGCCGATGAAACCATTCATCGAATACAAGGCGACGCTGGGGGACGCCCAACGCAGCGGCACGTTACGGAGCCTGGTATGGCCGCTGTTCTTCGACCACACTCTCCACGAAGCAGAACGCTGGACCCGGAGGCTCGAGCAATTGGCGGCCGGCGAGCCTGAGTTCGACCGGAAGGAAGTCGCCATCTTCTGGGACAACATCATGGACGAGCACGCTCGTTTCATCGCCCACCTGCTCGACCCCGACGAACTCGAGCTCATCGAAAAGGCCACTAGCACGGCCAAAGTCTTCGAGAAACTGGGAGCGGGTGGAATAGGTGGAGCTGCCGCCGCTCTGAGCGCCGAGCCCGGCACCGTGGTGAAGGCCCTCACCGAAAACCCAGAGACGAGCGCCGTACTCAGTGCCGCCGAAACCATCTTGGAGTTCAAGACTCAGGCGGCCAGGGACATCGAGGCTGCCCGCATCAAGAGCATCATCGATCCCAGACTTGCAGACCACGTCCGCAGGGAGGCCCTCAAGTTCGTCGACGAGCTTCAGAGAGCAGTCTGAGGCACACCAGTGACAGGCGCGTTAAGCACTGCAGTAAGGCAGGATCTTGTGCAGCCTGCCCCACTTGCCTTGACACGGCCTTATACAGCAACCCTCAGTGAGGGAATCTTCTTTAGAAGATGTATATGACCAAGGCAATGATGAGCAGAACGCCCACGATGGTCCAGATGATTCCACCACGTCCCATGTCTTCCCCTTTCTGTCTCTGCTGCCTACTTACCCGGTCTGATCGGTGTGCGAAACCCTAATCGAAATCGTATCGACCAGCCTCTTGAAGTGGTGGCCGCTCACGGCCGACCGTTTTCACCGGTCGAGTCGAGTCCAATGCGCCTGGAGCGTAACTCAATCCAAGACGGGCTGGACGGCCTCAGCTTCCTCCACAGGCACCACCGTCCCGCTCATGAGGCGGCCCACCATGATCAGCCCGATGGACAGCGCAGCACCCGCCAGGGCCATCGTGAGAATGACGAGGCGAAGAAGCCACATGTTGGCGGCTAACGACGACCCGGTGTCGTCGACCACTCCTTGAGCCTGTTCGAGTGTCGCCCGGTATGAGTCGATGATCTCCTGGCTGGTGCCAAGATCGGCTCCGAGGGAGGAGAAGGACTCGGCCAAAGTGGCAGCGTCGGTGGCGAACTGTTGCGAGGTGGGGACTAACGCTCGTATTGCCTCGGCCTGGTCACTCAGCTCCGATGGCAAATCCGTGAGCGCCTCCTCCACCGCCATCAGTGAGACATCGAAAGGCTGCTCGGGGTCGTAATCGACCCCAAACAAGGCGAGCGCCCGCAACGTGTCATCGATTGCACTCGCCGCCTGGATCGCGGCCGGCATCGACCCCCGCAGCGCTTCTATGTCCGCCTGAAGGTCCCCGTCCAGAAAGTCTGCGACATCGCCGAGTCGCCCGGCGGCGGTCTCGGCTGCCTGAGATGCGGCAGCAATGCTGTCGGCGGCGGCGATCAGACCCTCGTCCACATCGGCCGCCACCCTTTCCACCACCCCCAGCGTCTCCTCTATTGCCAGCAGCGCGGACGCCGACAAACCGACGGAAGCGCCCAGATCCTCTGACACCGAGTCGACCAAGACCAATCCCAACACCAGACCAACAAGGCTGGCGGCCAGGGCGCCGATCCCGACACCGACAAGTGTCTTCCGCGCGCGCGCCGGACTCTGTGAAGCGTCGATTGACATGGACTTCTCCACCCTATGCGCTCTATGCGATGGCGACGGAACACTCGCCTGGCCGGCGCTTCGTCGAGACGTAGAGTCGGTGAGGGCACGAGCTACGCGTCGCCGGTTCTATGGCGCACGGCCGAAATCAGTCCCCTTCCCTGACGGCCCCGCGTTTCGTACCTTCACAGGAGTGATCTGGCTCCAATCTCCGCCCTGGGCGCGATGGATTGCGTCTCTCCTGATCGCAGCCGGGGCGTTGTGGATCGAGATGCGACCCGATTCCTCCATTTCTCATCCCTTTGCAATCGAGGACATCGCCCCCGGCACCGTTGTCGACCAGTCCAACACCGAAGCGAGGCCGGTCCCCACCGGGACCTTCGCTCCCATCGAGTTGGGGATGACTGCCCTCGAGACGATCGCCGCCGGCGCCCCCGTCCTCTCGACGGATGTCGGCGACGCGCACGAGGTGGTGCCTGCCGGGTGGTGGGTGATCGAGGTCTCTCTTCCACGAGGAGCACAGAGCGGCGATGCCTGTCGCCTCGTCTTGTTGGATGGTGGAGACGTCGTAGAGGGAGTGGTGGTCACCGCTGCGGTCGACGACCCGTTGGGCTCGGGGCTCGGGATGATCGCAGTCGAGCCGGAGCCCGCCGCAGAAGTGGCCAGAGCCGCCGCAGAGGGACGGGTCGCAGTAATGATTGCGTCACATTGACCATTACCGTGCCGGCGTGCTTGCCGCCGTCATCTGGGGCCTGATCCAGGGTCTCACCGAGTTCCTCCCCGTCTCATCCACCGCTCATCTCGTCATCATCCCAGCGTTTCTCAGCGAGCTGGGAGTGGTCGTGGAGCAACCCTCACTCGCTGTCTCGGCCGTGCTCCATCTCGGCACTCTGGCGGCCGTCCTCGTGTTTTATCGGAAGGACGTGACGAGCGTCCTTCAGTTCCGGACCAACCCCGAAGGACGAAAGATCGCGCTGCTCGTTGGCGTGGGCACGATCCCGGTGCTGATCGGCCTACCGCTGGCTAGTCAGGTGGAGCGTCTTCAAGACTCGGTGGTCGGCGTCGGATGGCAACTGATGGCCACCGGGTTGATCCTCTTCATCGGACAGCTTCTGGCGACCGGGCATCGGCATCTATCCGATTTCAAGGTGATCGACGCCATTGTGGTCGGGATGGCGCAAGCCCTGGCCTTGATCCCGGGGATTTCACGATCGGGAGTGACCATCTCCGTTGGGAACGCACGCCGCTTCGAACCGACCGAGGCCGCGCGATTCTCATTTTTGCTCGGTATCCCGGCGATTGCCGGTGCCGGGCTCAGCCAACTCTTCGCTCTCGAGGACTCCGGAGGCTTTTCACCCGAGCTGGCAGTAGGGATGGTGGTGGCTGGAGTGGCTGGCTACTTCGCCATAGCCTTTCTCCTGAGGGCCCTGGTTCGGGTCGGCCTGGGTCCGTTCGCCTTCTACTGTCTCGTCGTCGGCCTGGCCACGGTTCTCGTTTTTTGACGGCCTAGTCTCGCCAAGCCGAGAGGAAGGATTTCAATGACCCACGCCCTCATCCAGGAGTCGATCGACAAACGCCAGCAGGTGCGTGACCTCCTTGCCCAAACCCCAGACGACTACGCGGCAGTAAGAGAGCTCTGGAAGTCCCATTCCCTCGCCGAAGACGTCAGGGACATCGCCGGTTTGATGGCGACCTTGACCGACGATTGTGTCTACGAATTGGTGCAGACCGGGCATCGATGGGAGCGGCACGAGGGAGCCACTCGGTTCTACATCGAACTGCTCGCTGCGTTCCCAGACATCGACTTCGCCCTGACCAGCATCGTGGTCGGCCCGCAAGGTGTGTGTGAGGAGGCGGTGGTCAACGGCACCTTCTCCGCGCCATGGCTCGGAATGGAGCCGACAACGGAGAAGATGGTCTGGCGCAACGTGATCTTCTTCCCATGGGACCCCGATGCCAGGCTGTTTACCGGGGAGCGGGTCTACTCCTTCTTCCCCGACCTCCCCAAGGGAAACCTCCCGGCTGGCCTTTGAGGCGCGCGCAGTGCCACGACGAACCTGAGGTTCTACGTAACAGATATGCAACGAGGAACCTCAGGTTGTTGGTCGCTCTCCCATGACCTGGTCGAGCCCGAGGTGGACCCCGCGGGGGAGGTTTCCGATGCCTCTGATCGCGATGAGGGCGCCGGAGGCGAAGGAGTCATAGCTGGTGGAGAGGTGCTCGATGGAGAGCACCTCTCCGGCGTTGGACAGGGCCACCTCCTGTTGTGAGATCAGACCGGGCAGCCGCAAGGCGTGGACCCGAACCCCCTCCACGTCGGCCCCACGGGCACCCGGCACCAACTCGTCCGAGCCTGTCGACGACCCTCCTCCAGCGGCCGAGATGCCCATGGCTGTGGCCAGTGCAGTGCCCGAAGGGGCGTCCGGCTTGGTGGAGTGGTGCCGTTCGATGATCTCCGTCGCCTCGAAATGCGGAGCGGCCTCGGCGGCGAATCGCATCATCAGCACGGCCCCGATCGAGAAGTTGGGGACGACCAGAGCCGGTGGGCCGTCGGTTCCCCACAGCTGACGCAAAGTGTCCAGCCTCTCCGGGGTGAAGCCCGAGGTCCCGACAACGGTGGGCAGGCCCTGTGCGCGCCAGGCTTCGAGATTCTCGAACACCACATCCGGATGTGCCGTCTCCACCATCACGTCGGCCTCGACCTCGGAGGTTGACCCGGTCACGATCAGGCCGTGGAGATCGGCCCCGGCTCGATTCGGGTTGTAGAGCGCCGAGAGCTGGAGGTCATCCGAGGCAAGGATCGCCTCGGCGATGGGTGTGGCCAGCTTCCCACCGGCACCGGAAATGGCGGCTCGAATCATCGCCTCACGTTAGGTGGAGCAGAACAGCCCGCACCCGATCCGGGTCGAACGTGTGCGGGTCGACACGAGACCTCCTCGGAGAGCACCAGCAACTCAGGCAGGTCCGCAGGCCACGCCCGGCGGCCGCTTTCAACCGAGGGCCTCCACCAACGACTCGTCGAACACCTGGAGGGTCGTGGCCACGTCCTCATCGGTGTGGGCGGCGCAGACGAACCACGGTTCGAGAGCGTCGGGACAGGGCATCACCCCACGTTGGATCATCCCGAACAGGGTCTCCTCGTAGAGCGGCTCGTTGTGCTTCGAGGTGTCCCTGAACTCGTTGAGTTCTCCCTCACCGAGGAAGATCGAGAACATCGAGGGATGGCCCGTGACCTTCCCCTCCACGCCACGGTCGGCCAGGATCCTCTCGATTCCCTCCATCAGGGCCCGACCAACCTTGTCGATCCGGGCATGGGGCTCGCCGGAGGAGAGACGGTCGATGGTCGCCGATGAGGCGGCCGCGGCAACCGCGTTGCCCGAGTAAGTGCCCGCTTGGGCTATCCCGGACGAGCGCCATCCATCGGCCACTCGATCGGTCATGGCGATGGCCGCCACCGGGAAACCGTTGCCCATCGCCTTGGCGTAGGTGCCGATGTCAGGGGTCACACCGAAGCACTCACAGGCTCCTCCGAAGGCCACCCGGAACCCGGTCTTGACCTCGTCGAAGATCAGCAGCGAGCCGTTGTCGTCACAGAGGCGTCGCAGTCCTTCCAGGAAACCCGGCTGGGGCATGATCCCGAAGGCATTGCCCAGCATCGGCTCGACGATGATTGCAGCGATCCGTTGCCCTTCGTCCTTGAAGGCCCGTTCCGCCAGCTCGAGGTCGTTGAAGGGAAGGGTGCGCACCAACGACCTGATCGCCTCGGGGATCCCCGAGCTGGACTGAAGGGCGATCGGGCGGAAGCGCGAGCCGAGACCACCCACCGGGACACCCGCCGTCGAGAACAGCACGTAGTCGTGCATCCCGTGGTACTGGCCCTCGAACTTGAGCACGACGTCGCGACCGGTGAGCCCTCGGGCGAGCCGGATCGCATGCATCGTTGCCTCGGTGCCGGTATTGGTGAAGCGCATGGCGTCGGGCCACTGCAAGGCCCCCATCACCTTCTCGGCGGCCTCGATCTCGCGACGCTGGGTCATGGCGAAGCTGGTGCCCTCGCCAAGAGTTTCGGCGACCGCGGTCGCAACCGCCGGGTCACCGTGACCGAGGATGATCGGCCCGAAGCCGAGTTGGTAGTCGATGTACCGCTTGCCGTCCATGTCGATGAGGTGACCGCCCTCACCGTGGTCGATGACGATCGTGTCGTTGTCGCCCCAATACCGGAATTGGCTCGACACCCCGTTGACCAGGACCTTGCGAGCCCGTTCGAACCATTCTCTGGTTTGATCTCCCTGGAGGCTCATGTTCTCACTCCTCTCCGAACCACCACGGCTTGGGCACCAGCTCCAGGTTCCAGTGCACATGCCGCGGAGTTGTGAAACTGTCGAGTGCCTCGACACCCAACTCCCTTGCATCACCGCTTGCCCTGACCCCGCCAAACGGCGCGGCCAGATTGTCGACGACCGGGTCGTTGACCCAGACCGTTCCAACTCGTAACTCCCGATAGGCCCTCTCGACCCGAGCCGGGCTGGAGGTGTAGACACTGGCCCCGAGGCCATAGGGCGTGTCTGCCGCCAGCTCGAATGCGGCGTCGTCGTCGTCGAATGCCATGACCGGCATCACCGGGCCAAAGGTCTCCTCGTTCATCAACTCCATGTCGTGATTAACCCCTGCGACAACGGTCGGGCGCATGAAGAAGCCGGCCCTGTCGAGGCTGCTACCACCCGCCACCACCTCCGCCCCTTTTTGCACCGCCTGATTGATCGTATGGATGACACCACGTCGTCTCGCCTCGCTTCTCATCGGCCCGACCTGGGTGGATTCGTCAAACGGGTCACCCACACGGATCGAATCGGCCAGCT
>CAZRID010000051.1:0-13518 GCA_964600055.1 uncultured Acidimicrobiaceae bacterium | reverse complement strand
GCCGCGAGCCCGGCCGTCATCGAGTCGCCGGCCCCACGAAAGTCGGCGGGCTCCAGGTCAGGCGCCGTCGCTCGATAGGTGTTCCCTGCGATGAAGGCGACGGCCGGTCGCCGGGCACGGGAGAGGACGACGTTCTTGGCGCCTCGGGCGACAAGGTCGTGGACCGCCGAGAGAGCTGCGGTCTCCTCGTCGCTATCCAGGAGCCCATCTGTTTTGAGATCCTCGTCGCTGACCTTGAGCAGGTCGAGTGGCCCACCCTCGAGGAAGGCTTCGAGCTCTCGACCATGCAGGTCGCCGATCACCCGGACATCCGCAGAAGCCAGGTCATGACCCAGACGGCGAAAGGTCTCGACCGGGAAGATCTCGGAGTTCTGACCCGTGATCACACAGACGCGCGAGCTGAGGGCGTGATCGAGAAATTTTCCGTAGGCATCATCCAGCTCGTGTCGGACGAGAGGGAGCGATGCTGCTTCGGCGATCAGATCCCGCTCGCCCGATCGACGGTCTTGCACGGTGGCGGGTGAGCTGAATGTCGTTTCCACAGGACTGATGTCGATGCCCCACTGGTTGACCAGCCCACGGATGACCCGGCCGGTCTCACCGCCAATCGGGGCGCACAGGATCGGGCGCTCGCCGAGGTGGCGCAGCATGCGGGCAACCCACAGGCCCTGGCCACCCGGGTGGAGGTGGATCTCGTCGGGTCCGTCTTCGCGTCCCGCCTCGATGGTCACCGTCAACGAGAGGACCGGGGCGAAAACTGTCACGGTGTGACGGTCGTGGGCGGTCATATCGTTCTCCTCCAGTTTGGCCGTCCACCTACCCGCTCGCGGCCCGGGCATAAACCGGGCTCAGCTCGCGTCGGACCCTTCGTCGCCGAGCCGATTGAAACTCCACTCGCCCAACCGCCACATGTCATGGCCACCGTGCTCATCGAGGATGCGAGCGACCTCTTGCGCATGATCGGATTCGACATCCACCGACACAACCGAGGCGCCACGGGCCAGGGCATCTTCGAGGAGGTCGTGAATCCCTGCTGCATCACCAAAAGCCAGGACGAGACGCTGCACGACTGCTGTGATTCCGCCATCGGCGTCCAGGCTCAGTTGCGCCCGACCCTCGTCTCCATACAGATGGTCGGCGGCAAACCCGGCCGCACCCAACGAGGAAAGCGCCTCTCGCGCCTGTTCGTGGTCGTCAACTATGGCAACCACCGTTCCGGTCAGGTCCTGCATTAGTTTCCTAGCGGGTCGTTTGCCGAGGGTCAGTCGGGCATGAACGAGAGCAGCATGACCACTCCGAGGATCACCAGCACTACCACGGCAAGGGTGATCCAGGCACCTTTTCCGCTCGACTTTCGCGCCGCACCATTGAGCTCGTGCGGGGTTCCTGCCTCAATCTCGCCAGCTGTCTTTGGCCTGTCCGTGGGCGAGTATCCGGGGAGCATGGGTCTACCTCCTGTGTAGACGGGCGTCGATGCGCCATCTCACACCTACCACCCAACGCTGTCGGTCAAACCCGGACCACTAGGCGATGAGAAGCGGGATCTCGACTTCGGCCCGGCCCAGACCGCCGTGGTAGCTGCGAAGCCGCTTGTCGAATCCAGGGGGGAGGATCACTTTGCCTTCGGGGGCGAGGAGGAGTGAGTCGCCCACCCTTCTCATGGCCTCAGGGCCGGGGTTGGGCCCGAGAAGAGTCAGGGGATCCGCCAACTCGCCCCCGGTCAGGGATGCCAGTTCCTCGAGGAGCGCTCTTTCGCCCCAGAGATGGACACCTCTGGGGTCGCCTGCGAAGCGAAGCGAGTCGTAGGGCGTATCGCGAATGAGGATCTTGTCCCCGTCCGCGTACTCGATCAGACCGTGATCCGCCGTTCCGATCAATGTCACATCGGGTGGAAGCCGGGAGGCCAGTCCTTCCCACACATTGGACGCCAGATGCATCGCATCGCCGAACTCTTTCGAATCGAGCCCGGAGACGTGACCCGCGAAGTCGACCTGCCAGACATAGGTGAATATGAAGCGGTTTGGCTCCGATGCGAGCTGAATCGTGGCCTCGACCAGGTCGTGGTCGTCCCAGGTTCCCTCGAAGCGCGCCCCCCGGTAGAGCAGGCGGGAGAGGGGGCTCCCAGCGAAGGAGCCCGGTTGGACGGTGATGGGCTCGACTCCGCCCCGACGCAGACGCTCCCAGAGGTTGGGGCCAGGGAGCATGGAGCTGTAGTCGTGAACCATCGGCTGACCGGTGAGGTCGACCCACTTCAAAGTGTTGACCACCCGGCCCAGCTCCTCGAGCCAGGCCAGATGTGCCACCAGCCCGTGTTGGGAAGGGGGGAGACCGGTGGCGACTGTGGCCAGCGAGACGCTGGTGGTCGTCGGGAAAGGCGCTTCGAGGGTCGCCTGGTGCGACGAAAGAAGCGATCGGGCTGCCTCGTGGCCGAGTTGAGCCACACCGACTCCGTCGAAAATGACCAGCACATATGTCCGCCCTTCGGGAACCAGGGACCCGATCTCGGGGTCGAGGCCCGGCCCGGGGGCACTCCCGATCATCCTCGACTCGATCTCCCCGACCAGGTTGACCAGGCCACGGGAGTCGTATGAAGGGGCGGCGAACATCGGCGCAGGCTAGGGCCCGCTCAGAGGTTTTTCCCGATGGGAGTTGAAGTTTCCTGACTTCGACGTGAAACGGCCCTTGCGTATACTCGCCGGCGGTGGTGTTTCCTCGACCCGGACAGGCATGAGCCAATACTTCGAGAGCTATCTGACGGTTGGCGCCTTCGCCGCACTTGGCGCCGTCCTCGTGATGGTGATGCTCGGCGTGGCAGCAGTCCTCCGGCCCACCAACCCTTCGGCGACCAAGCTGCTCACCTACGAGTGTGGGGTCGACCCGGTGGGCTCCGGTTGGAGCCAGAGCTATATCCGCTACTACGTGTACGGGCTCCTCTTCGTCATCTTCGACGTCGAGGCCGTGTTCATCTTTCCCTGGGCGATCGTGCTGGAGCAATTGGGTACGTTCGGGCTGGTAGAGATGTTCATCTTCATCGGCATCCTCATCCTCGGGCTGGTCTACGCAGTCCGCAAGGGAGTCCTGCGGTGGGAGTAGTCCAGAAATTCGGGGCCCCGAAGCCGGTGAGCTGGCTTCTCAACTGGTCCCGGAAGTACTCGCTCTGGCTGTTTCAGTTCGGTCTTGCGTGCTGTGCCATCGAGTTGATGGCGGCCTCGGGCCCACGATTCGACTTCATGCGATTCGGGATCATCCCGCTCCCCGCTTCACCGCGTCAGGCCGACCTCATGGTCGTGGCCGGGACCGTCACCGACAAGATGGCACCGGCCATCCGCCGACTCTACGACCAGATGCCCGACCCCAAGTACGTCATCTCGATGGGCTCCTGCGCCAACTGCGGAGGCCCTTATTGGGACTCTTACTCGGTCACCAAAGGTGTGGACCAGGTGATTCCGGTTGACGTATACGTGCCGGGCTGCCCGCCCCGCCCCGAGGCACTCATGGACGGCATCGTCCTACTCCAGAAGAAGATCCAGGGAGAAGACATCAAAGAGAAGTGGAACCGGCGTGACCTCGAGCCCGTCTGAAACCGAGACCACCGTCCATCCCCTCCAGGAGTTCGCCGACCAGGTGGCGGCGGCGGTCGGCGGCGAGGCCGAGATCGCATTCGACACGGTGAAGGTCCGGGTCACTCCTGACCAGTGGGTCTCGGCCCTGACCACGGCTCGAGATGATCAAGGCCTGATCTTCTTCTCATGGCTCTCGGCGGTCGACTGGTCCTCCGAGGTCGAAGTGGGGGACCCATTCCCGGATGAGGTCGAGGACCATTTCGAGGTGCTCGCAATGCTTGGCGACCTGAGTGAGGGTCGTCGTGTCATCTTCGCCACCGACCTCTCCAAGGAGTCGCCAGTCATCTCGAGCCTGATCGGTGTCTTTGCCGGAGCCAATTGGCATGAGCGTGAGGCCCATGAGATGTTTGGCATCGACTTCGAGGGGCATCCCAACCTGGTGCATCTCTACCTGCCTGATTCGTTTCAGGGCAATCCGCTTCGCAAGAGCTTCCCGCTGCTGAGCCGCGAGGTGAAGCCGTGGCCGGGCACCGTCGATGTCGAGGCCATGCCCGGCAGTGGGGACGGCGAGGAGACAGCCGACGGCCCTTCAGAAGAGAACCCGGAGGCATGACGTGGTCTTAGATCAGGATCTGGTTCGTCACCTCTCCGAGTCTTCGGTGTCGGTAGAGCTCGAGACCGAGGATATGACCCTCAACATCGGGCCCCAGCACCCATCCACTCACGGGGTGCTCAGACTGGTGGCTCGGGTCGACGGCGAGCGGGCGTTCGATGTCCAGCCGGTCATCGGCTACATGCACCGGGGATACGAGAAGCTCTCCGAGGTCAGGACCTATCCCCAGATCACAACACTGGTCAACCGCATCGACTGGGTGTCCGGGTACGCCAATGAGATCCCGTTCATCGTCGCCGCCGAGAAGCTGTTGGGGGTAGAGGTACCGGAGAGAGCCCAGTACATCAGGCTCATCCTCACCGAGATGGCGAGGATCTCGTCCCACCTCATCTTCATGGCCTCCTACCCACTGGAGTTGGGAGCCGCCACTCCGTTGTTCTTTGCCCTGCGAGAGAGGGAGCGGGTCCTCGACCTGCTCGAGAGTGTCACCGGTGGCAGGTTCCATCCCAACTTCAACCGGATCGGCGGGGTCAAGCCCGCCTATGGGTCTGGATCGGCCACCCGAAAGGTCATCCAGGACCTTCCTGCCGGCTTTTTCGCCGAGACACGCGAGGCGATGGACAAGGTGCTGGAGGCTGTCGACGAGCTCGACGCACTCGTGGCCGACAACGAGATCATCGTGGCCCGCACCAAGGGTGTAGGCATCCTGCCACCCGAGGTGGCGGCCTCGTACGGGGTCTCCGGGCCAAATCTCCGGGCCTCGGGGGTCAAGTTCGACCTGCGCAAAGTGGAGAACTACCTGCCCTATCACCTGTTCGACTTCGAAGTCCCGATCGGCGAGAACGGTGACTGCTGGGATCGCTGGCATGTCCGGCTCCTCGAAATTCGTCAGTCGGTTCGCATCGTTCAGCAGGCGATCGACGGCATCCCGTCTGGCCCGCTCCAGGCCAAGGTGCCCAAGATCATCAAGGTTCCCAAGGGCGAGACCTACGTCCGGGCGGAGAACCCCAAGGGGGAGATGGGCTATTACCTCGTCTCCAACGGGAACCAGGGCCCCTATCGGCTGAAGATCCGATCGGCCAGCTTCTCCAACATCTCGATCCTCCCCTGGATCCTCGAAGGCGTGCTCGTCCCCGACATCATCGCCATCATGGGTTCGTTGGACTTCGTTTTGGGGGACGTTGACCGATGACTCGCTGCGCTCATCGTTCTACGTTTTACGTCCTACGTTTTACGTGCGACGACGTAGAACGTAAAACGTATAGCGGAAGGACACTTAGTGGCCTTCATCACTGATCTCTTCGCCAACTTCTGGGTTTCTCTCGTAGGCAAGCTCTTGCTGGTTGCCTTGATGATCCCGCTGGTCGGGATGGTTATCGGGTTCGCCGAGATGAAGCTCTCGGCCAAGATGCAGTCCCGGGTCGGTCCCTACTTCGCCGGTGGGCGGTGGGGTTGGGCGCAGCTCATCGCCGATGGCGTCAAGTTCTTCCAGAAGGAAGACCTGATCCCCACCGAGGCCGATCGACCGGTGTTCAAGATCGCACCGGTCCTGGTCCTGGTGAGCACGGTGGCACTGCTGGTGGTGATCCCCTTCGGACCGGGTCTGATCTTTCGCGACCTCTCGGTTGGCATCTTCTACGCCCTCGCCATCTCGTCTCTGAGCACGATCGGGATCCTGATGGCCGGATGGTCTTCGGGCAACAAGTACTCCCTGATGGGTGGGCTCCGGGCGGCTGGGCAGCTGATCGCATATGAGTTGCCCCTGGTGCTGGCGGTGGTCGGTGCAGTGATGCTTGCCGGCACCATGAGCATGACCGGGATCGTCGAGGCTCAGATAGAGGCCGGGTATCCCTTCGTCGTTCTCCAGTTCCTCGGCTTTGGGATCTTCATGATTGCCGCCCTCGCCGAGCTGAGCCGGATCCCGTTCGACATGCCGATCGCCGAGTCGGAGCTGGTCATGGGATATTTGACCGAGTACTCGGGCTTTCGCTTCCTCTTCTTCTTCCTGGCCGAGTTCGCCAACATGTTTTCGCTCTCGGCGATAGCGGTCACCCTTTTCCTCGGTGGCTACTGGCTGCCCGGGATCCCCGAGGATGTGCTGACCTACGCCGGACCGGTCATCCTCATTGCAAAGACCTTTGTCCTGGTCTTCGTCATGATCTGGTTCCGCTGGACCTTCCCCCGTTTCCGGGAGGATCAGCTTCAGAGCATGGCCTGGAAGTGGCTGATCCCGATCGCCCTCGCCAACATCATCGTGACCGGAGCCTTCAAGGTGTACCTATGACCACCACCAAGAATCGACAGGTCCCGCCCGGCATCGGGATGGTCAAGGGGCTCTGGGTGACCATCTACACCATGTTCCGGACCATCTTCCGCCCCGGGAAGTACCTGGCCACGGTCAACTACCCCGTGGTCAAGGAAACGCCAGTGCCGCGGGCCCGTGGCGTCATCGCCCTAGACCAGGAGGCGTGCACCGTCTGCATGCTGTGTGCCCGCCAATGCCCCGACTGGTGCATCTACATCGAGGGTCACAAGGAAGAGAAACAGCCCGAGCAACCAGGTGGCCGGATCAAGGTGCGGAACACCCTCGACCGTTTCGACATCGACTACGCACTCTGCATGTACTGCGGGATCTGTGTCGAGGTCTGCCCCTTCGACGCCCTGTTCTGGTCACCTGAGTACGAGTACGCCGAGACCCACATGGGCGAGATGATGCACGACATGGACCGGCTGCAGGACTGGCTGGAGACCGTCCCCAAAGACCCGGAGTTGGAGAAGTGAAGGCTCGGCTTCGCCTCGCTCGTTCTACGTTCTACGTTCTACGTCTTACGTATCACGTAGAACGTAAAACGTACAACGGAGGAAATCCATGAGCTTCAGCGAATGGGTTTCTGCCCCGGTCAACTGGGTGTTCCTAGTCATCGGGCTGTTGCTCCTCTTCTCGGCCTTCCGGGTGGTCACCTCCAAGAACGTGGTGCATGCCGCTCTTTTTCTCGTTGCAGCCCTGGGTTGCACCGCCGGGCTGTTCCTGATGCTTTCGGCGGAATTCGTGGCCTGGGTGCTGGTCCTGGTGTACATCGGAGCGGTGATCGTCCTCTTCCTGTTCGGGATCATGATCACCAGGGCTCCGACGGGTAGGGACGAGACCCTCGACACCGACAAGAAGCGGTGGGCGGCCGTTCTGTCCGTTGGCACCTTCCTGATGCTGGCCTGGGCATCGATCGAGGCGTTCGGCACCGACGTGGTGCGGGACTTAGGCGAGCCGACCTCGACGGAGGACATCGGACTGGCCCTCCTCGGAAGATTCGTGATCCCCTTCGAAGTTGTTTCGTTTGTCCTGCTCGCCGCGCTCATCGGTGGGATCACCATTGCCAGACGCGACCTCGACCCCGTCGAGGAAGAGCAAAGGAGGGCGGTGTGACTCGGTCGCTGCGCTCCCTCGTCGTTCTACGTTCTACGTTCTACGTTCTACGTATTGCGTGCAACGCATCTCGAACCGGATGCTCGAGATGCTCATAAGCCAATTCCTGGTTCTTGCTGCGGCCATGTTCGCCCTCGGCATCTACGGTCTTTTGGTCAGGCGCAACATCGTCCTGATCCTGCTCTCGGTGGAATTGATGCTCGCTGCGGTCAACATCAACCTCATCGCATTCGAATCGATGTTCCGCACCCCGGAAGCGACCGGGCAGGTATTCGCCATTTTTGTGATCACAGTTGCGGCCGCCGAGGTAGGGATCGGCCTCGCCATCGTCCTGATGATCTTCCGAAACCGGAAGTCAGCCGATGTCGACGACCTGAGTCTCATGCGGTGGTAGAAACTCGCTGCGCTCGGCGTTCTACGTTTTACGTTCTACGTTTTACGCACCACGCACCACGCACCACGCACAACCAAGGAAGTTCGTCTTGACGAACTTCCTTCTCCTGGCAACCGAAGCTGAACACACCGTGGAGGCCGGTATCACCGGAGGTTTCTGGGCCGACACGGCGGGGATCATGCTGGTCCTGCCCTTCGTCGCCTTCTTCCTGATCCTCGTCTTTGGCAAGCGACTGAAGAACAAGGGCGCCGAGTTCGCCATCGGCGCCCTCGCCATCAACAGCGTGTGGGCGACCGTCCTCTTCGTTCAGAACATGACCGAAGGGGTCCTAGCCAAGTACAGCTTCGAGATCGGCCGAATCGGGAGTGACCTCGTCTTCGAGTTGGGATGGGTGGTCGACGGGCTCTCCATCCTGATGTACTTCCTGGTCAGCGTCGTCGGTCTCATCGTCTTCATCTACGCGGTCGGGTACATGCGTGACGATGTGAGGGTCCCCTGGTTCTTCGCTGCCTTCTCTCTCTTTGCCGGGTCGATGCTGATCCTGGTCGGCGCCCCAAACCTGATCCAGCTCATCATCGGCTGGGAGGGTGTGGGTCTGGCCTCCTACCTGCTGATCGGCTTCTACTGGGAGGACATGGACAACGTCATTGCGGGCAACAAGGCGTTCATGGTGAACAAGGTGGCCGACGTGGGTCTCATCCTCGGGGCGATCATTCTCGGGGTGGCGGTGGGCACCTTCGACTTCTTCGCCCTCGACGAGGCGGCCGCCGCCCATTTCGAGCCCCTATCGGCTGTGGCAATGGTCGGCGGGGCTCTTCTCTTCTTCGGGGCGATGGGCAAGAGCGCTCAGTTCCCACTCCACATCTGGCTGCCTGATGCAATGGCCGGCCCCACCCCGGTCTCGGCCCTGATGCACGCGGCGACGATGGTGACGGCCGGCATCTACCTGATGGCTCGTGTGTTCCCCCTGTTCGAGTATCTCGCGGCCGATCTCAGGCCCTGGATGGTGGTCATCGGCACCATCACCCTCTTCGCCCTCGGCCTTCTTGCCCTGGTGGCCGACGACATCAAGAAAGTTCTCGCCTACTCGACCGTGTCCCAACTCGGATACATGATGACTGCCGTCGCCGCTGGTGGATACACCGCCGGGTTGTTCCATCTGTTCACCCACGCCTTCTTCAAGGCCCTTCTGTTCCTTGGTGCGGGGTCGGTGATCCATGCCGTCCACTCCAACAACATGAGCGACATGGGTGGGCTCCGAAAGTCGATGCCAACCACCTACTGGACATTCGTCGTCGGGTCGCTGTCCCTGGCCGGGATATTTCCTCTCGCCGGTTTCTGGTCGAAAGACGAGATCCTGGTCACACTCGGGTACGAGGGCTACACCGCCGTGATGTGGATCGCCATTGCCGGTGCCTTTGTCACCGCCTTCTACATGACCCGCGTCGTCGCCCTCACCTTTTACGGCGAGTACAAGGGACACGGTCATCCCCACGAATCGCCTCGGATCATGACCGGTCCTTTGATGGCCCTGGCAATTCCCGCCATTGCCTTCGGCGTCTTGAGCATCCCCGGGGTTGAGCTACCCGTCATCGGCAACTTCGGCCAATGGCTGGCGGTGCGAGCGGTACCGATGGGTGACCATCACGCAGAGGCAATCGACCTTGTCCTGGCCGGTAGTGGCCTGTTGGCGGCGTTGGCCGGAATCGGCCTCGGCTGGCGGATCTGGGGCAAGGACCGGGCCACCCAAGCCGAGCGTGACAGGTTCGAAGTCCCGGCTCTCTATCCACTGCTCCGTCACAAGTACTACATGGACGATGTGGCCGACGGGGTCGTTGCCGGAACCATGGGCCCGGTAGCGCGGTTCGTCAACTGGGTCAACGACTATGTCATCGACGGGATCGTCAACGGTGTCGCCTTCCTCACCAAGGGCCTGGGGTCGTTCGTCTACGGCGTCATCGATCAACGAGGGGTCGACGGGATCGTGCACGGTTTGTCGGCAGCAGCCGACGGGTCCGGATCGGCCGTGCGCAAGTGGCAGACCGGTCGGGTCCAGCAGTACGCAGCCTCCTTCGTCGGGGGAGCGCTGATCCTGATTGTCGTGTTCGTGTTCGTGATATAGGAGAGGCTGAGCAATGGACTTGTTCGAAACTTGGGGTCTGACACTCATCGTGTTCCTGCCCCTGGCGGGAGCCCTTCTTGTGGGCATGATCCCCAAGGACAACGAGATCGCGCTGAAGTCGACCGCGCTGTTGGCATCAGTGGCGGCTTTCGTTGCGTCCCTGGTGGTTATCGGGCAGTTCGATTTCTCGGCCAGCACCTACAACACGTACCAATTCGAGGTCGACCAGTCCTGGATCGGTGCGATCAACGCCAACTACCACGTCGGGATCGACGGCATCAGCCTGCCCCTCCTGGTCCTGTCCACCTTCGTGATGGTCCTCTCAGTGATCTACAGCTGGAACCATTGGGAGGAGCCGAAGAACCCCAAGGCGTTCCTGATCCTGATGCTGATCCTCGCCACCGGCTTGAACGGCACTTTCGTCGCCCTCGACCTGGTGCTTTTCTTCATCTTCTTCGAGGTGGTCCTGCTCCCGATGTACTTCATGATCGGGATCTGGGGCGACAGGTCGCCGCGGAAGATCCCCGGATACGGCAAAGAGGTGCAGATGAGGCTCTATGCCGCGATCAAGTTCTTCCTGTTCACGCTGTTCGGCTCGGCGTTCATGCTGCTTGGCTTTCTCGCCCTCTATTTCGAGTCGGGAAACTCCGGAGAGCGAACCTTCGACATCGTCGAGTTGACCAGGCTCGGGGGTCTGGGCGCATTCACCGGCACCTTCGCCTTCCTGGTCTTCGGGGCGATGTTCCTCGGGTTTGCGGTGAAGGTCCCGATGTGGCCCCTCCACACCTGGCTGCCCGACGCCCATACCGCGGCACCAACCGTTGGCTCGGTGCTCCTTGCGGCCATCATGCTGAAGCTGGGCTCATACGGCTTCATCCGCATCTCCCTTCCCATCCTTCCTGATGAAGCAGCCCGATGGGCCCCTGCCATTGCCATCCTGGCCGTGATCGGCATCATCTACGGCTCTCTCGCGTGTCTCGCCCAGACCGACATGAAGCGGCTGATCGCCTTTTCCTCGGTCGGCCACATGGGCTTTGTCATGCTCGGGATCGCCACCATGACCGACGTCGGCATCAACGCCGCTGTGATCGGCATGGTTGCCCACGGACTGATCACCGGTCTCCTCTTCTTTGTGGCCGGCTCGATGTCGCACCGCTATCACACAAGGGAGATGTCACGGCTCGGCGGCAACATGAAGTTGATGCCGGTCATGGGGGGCATCCTCGCTTTCACCGCGATGGCATCACTCGGCCTGCCCGGTCTTGCCGGGTTCTGGGGTGAGTTCATGTCCCTCATCGGGGCCTACAACCCACTCGATGGGCTCTCGCTGGGGGTGTTCCGCACCTCGATGGTGCTCGGCGCCATCGGGACCGTCCTCACCGCCGGGTACATGCTCTACCTGCTCCAGCAGGTCAATCTCGGAGAGCCAGGGGAGGAATGGAAAGACCACGAGTTCCACGACGTCGACCGTTTCGAGTTGGCCGCGTGGGTGCCCCTGATCATCTTGATCGTGGTGATCGGGTTTTATCCCAAGGTCATCTTCGAGGCGACGACCGACAGCGTGGTATCCCTGGTCGACACCATTTTCAATGCAGAGCCGGTTGCGTCGCTGACCCACGGGGGCGGAGGTTGAAGGTGGCTCGCTCCGCTGCCATTCCACGCGGCGGCAGCTCCGGCCGACCGGCGTCTGTTTGCCCGAGACTGCGCTGTTCAGCGACGGGAAACCCGAAGATGCTTGATGGTGGGTCGAGGGCAAAGTCGGCCGGCAAGGAAACACCGTGACTTTCACCATCGATTATCTGGCGTTGGCGCCCGAGCTGGTCATCGTCGCCACCATGCTCGCCGTGTTCACCCTCGATCTGGTGCTGCCTCGGGCCAAGAAGTTCTGGACGGCGACGGTTGCCGTTGCCGGGACGGCGGCGGCGGCCGTGCCCTTGATAATCCTTGCCGCCGACGGAACCACCCGGTCGATGTTCGACGGCTCCTATGTCGTCGACGAGTTCGCCGTGATCCTCAAGGGTCTCTTCATCGTCTCCGCCTACATCGTCTTCCTCATGTCCCATCACTACATCGAGTCCGATCGCTATTACCAGGGCGAGTACTACTTCCTCCTCCTCGCCTCGGTCCTCGGCTCATTGGTGATGGCGTCGTCTCGTGACCTGATCATCCTCTTCATCGGGCTCGAGCTGACCACCGGGCCGCTCTACCTCCTCACCGGGTGGAGGAAGGGCGACGCCAAGTCGAACGAGGCCTCGATGAAGTACTTCATTCTCGGCATCCTGTCCACAGCGATCCTGCTCTACGGGATGTCGATGCTGTACGGGCTCACCGGTGAGGTCACCTTCGCCGGGTTGGCCGAGGCGACCGTCGGACTGGCCGACGAGCCGGCCATGGTCGTTGCAGTGTTCGGGCTCATCGTCGGCTTTGGGTTCAAGATCTCGGCCGTGCCCTTCCATTTCTGGGCTCCGGACACCTACGAGGGTGCCCCCACCCCGGTCACGGCCTATCTGGCGGTCAACTCGAAGGCAGCAGGCTTTGTGGCGATGTTGTTGGTCATGTATCAGGCCCTTCCCGATCTCGCCGAGATCTGGGGTCCCGCCCTCTGGTTGCTGGCTGCGCTTTCGATGACGGTGGGCAATTTGGGCGCACTCCGACAGAACAACATCGTCCGGCTGCTGGCCTACTCCTCGATCGCCCAGGCAGGGTTCATGTTGGTCCCGTTTGCCGCAGCGGCGGTGGCCGGCGCCGATCTGGCTGAGGCGTTCTCCGCAACAGTGATCTACCTGGTGATCTACGCAGTGATGAACCTGGGAGCGTTCGCAGTGGTGATAGCAGGCGCTCGCAAGACCCGCTCGGGCGACCTCCTGGCGTGGTCAGGTCTTGCCCAGGTCGATGCCAGACTCGGAGTCCTGGTCACAGTGTTCTTCTTCAGCCTGGCCGGCATTCCACCCCTCGCCGGCTGGTTTGCCAAGTTTGCCATGTTCCGGTCGGTGATCATCGCTGGAGGGACGGCGACCGTAGTCCTGGCGGTCATCGCTGCCGTCAACTCGGTGATTGCGCTCTACTACTACGCTCGGGTCGTGAAGTCCGTTTGGCTGGATGACCCGATCGGCGACTTCGCCCCCGAAGTCGAGGCCGCGCCTGCGGGCTCCCTGCGTCTTGCCCTCGCAGTTGCGTTGGTGATCACGGTCGTGGTTGGCTTCTTCCCCACCATCGCCACCTTCGTCGGCGACGCCAGCCGGGTGATCGCCAGCGCGGGGTGAAGAACCCCCCTCCACGCCTGGCGGCGGGACTCCCCCCTGCGGGGGGAGAAACGAGACCACCGTTTCCTCCCCCGAAGGGGGAGGTGGCCCGCCAGGGCCGGAGGGGGACTCTTCGTTTCCTCCCCCGAAGGGGCAGGTGGCC
>CAZRID010000050.1:0-13550 GCA_964600055.1 uncultured Acidimicrobiaceae bacterium | reverse complement strand
CCGGCTCAAACGGTCGGCGAAGCGGTACTCGATCGCACCTTCGCCGAAGAACATGACCTCGACGTCGGGGCCGGGTTCGAGATGGGGGGACGAGCCTTCCGAACGGTGGGCCTTTCCGAAGGCACCCGATCGTGGATGACCAGCCTGGTGTTCGTCACCGCTGACACCGCCCGAGAGATGACCGGGGGTGGCGAGGTTGCCACCTTCCTGCTGGTCCGGACCGCCGAACCCGACGAAGCCGCCGCAGCCATCAGGGCTGGTACCGGTCTCGACCCGATTCTCCCAACAACCCTGGCCGACAACGATCGGGAGATTCTGGCCGGAATCATGGAGGGCCCGGTGCTGCTGATGATCGGGATCGCCTTCGCCGCCGCCACCCTGGTGATAGCCCTCACCGTGTACTCGGGTGTGGTCGAGCGGCTCCGCGAGTATGGGATCGTCAAGGCGATGGGGGCCGGACCCGGGATGATCCTCCGCCTGGTCGTGGGCCAGACCATCTTCCTCGCCGTCGCCGGAAGCGGCATTGGCTATCTCATGTATCTGGGTGGCACGTGGCTGGTCGGCCGGGTCCGTCCCCAGTTCTGGTTCTCCCTCCAATGGCGCCACCTGCTGGTGCTGGCCGCGTCAGCCATCGGGATGGCGCTGGTTGCTGCGATCATCCCGGCCCGCCGGCTCGGGCGGTTCGATCCGGCCTCGGTCTACCGGGGATGGTGACATGGTCCCTGTCGCACGCCGCATGCTTTTCACCGACCGGCGGCGGGCGCTGCTCGGAGTGGCCGGGGTGGCCGTCGCGCTGGTGATGGCGCTCACCCTCGATGGCATCTTCGCCGGGACCACCCGTCAGGTTTCCCGCTACATCGACACCTCTCCCGCCGACGTTTTCGTCTCCCAGGAAGGTGTCCGCACCATTCACATGGCGATATCGGTGGTTCCAGTTGCAGTCACCGACCAGATCCGGGAGCTGCCGGGAGTGCCATGGGCAGAGCCGATCCTCTTCTCCAGTGACGCCCTCCGGGTGCCCGCTGGGCGGAGACCCAGCTACGTCATCGGCTACCCACGGGGCGGGCGGGCGGACCGCAGACCCTGGTCGAGGGACGAGAGCCCGGAACCGGTGAGATGGTGATAGACGACTCAGCCGCCACCGCTCTCGACATCGCCCTGGGCGACGAGGTGGAGGTAATGGGGAGGACGTGGCGGGTTTCGGGGCTCACCACCGGAATGACCAGCATCGTCAACACCAGCGTTTACGTCACCTTCGATGACCTGGCAACTGTCCTCGGCTGGCCGGACACCGCCAGCTATATCCTGATCGGCAGCAGTGGCGATCCTGAGGCCGTCGCTGCGAGTATCGAGGCCGCCGTCTCGGGGGTGTCGACCCAGACTCGGCAACGGTTTTCGGCCGAAGAACGGGCGGTGGTCAAGGAGATGAGCACCGATCTGTTGAACATCATGTCCCTCGCCGCCTTCCTCGTCGGTCTGGCCGTCATCGGATTGGTCCTCTACGCCGCGGTCCTCTCTCGCCTGAGGGACATTGGCGTGATGAAGGCCCTCGGCCTCGGACGTCTCGGTGTGTCACGTCTGATCCGTTCACTCCGGACCCTGCGACTCGGCCATTCCAATCTCGCTTTACTCAAACCAACGAACGTTCGTTGGTGCCCATCTAGGTTCACCTTGGGTGAAGAAGGCCAGCGGGACCAGGGTCTTTGGTCACATTCGAGCGGGAAACGTGTCAGACAGGCCCCCGTAGATCCATTCTTCCGGGTCCTTTTCCAAAGTGACTTTCTCCCCTTGCCCCGCATGCGGGTGGAGAGAACGATTGGACAAGGAGGTCGAGAATGGCCGAGTCATACATCCTGTTCGATGTTCCCGAGGGATCGGAACCGGTCGATCGAGCCTTTCTCGAAGGGCTCGGCCACCCGGTCATGGTGTGTAACGGCCCTCAGCCCGGGAAGCTGTGCCCGATCCTGAGCGGCGAGAGCTGCGCGCTGGCCGAAGGTGCCCACGGGATCGTGTTCGAGTTGGATCTCGACCGCGCCCAGCACCGGGCCATCCTTGCCCGCTATAAGGATTCGTTGAGCAGCAGCCTTCCGATACGAGTGGTGGTCCGGCCCGACCAGGCGACCCGGTACGTGCATCTGCTCAAGGGTCTCAAGGTGTGGACCCATGTTCCGGTAGCCGGAGACCTAGATGGTCTTGCCGCCGAGGTCGAGGCCGCGGACCTGTAGGTGACAGGGGAGGAGTACTCGTGACCGATCTCCTCCATGGCAGGAGGTGCGGATAGAACCCCTTGATTCCTCGTGTCGACCCTCGTACTGAGAAACCCTGGGCGAGCAGGCTTCCATCTTGACTCAACCCTTCATACAAGACAGAAGCCGGTAGGGGTATGCGAGCATTTTCGGTGAGGAGTCGATCGGAATGGGCGCCAGCTCGAGGTCACCGATCGATCGTTAGCTCTCTCCGGTGACCTGCCCGCTCCACCTCAGTGATCCGTGCCCGGCGTTCTGCGATAAGCCGGCGGACGTATCGCTCGAGTTCGTCGAAATCATCGTCCTCACCCGGGCCAGCAAAGGGGTGCTGCGTCGGACGGTGAAGGTCGAGTTGGGCTTGGCGGGCCATGGCGGGCTGGTCGATCCAGTCGCGGGTGATGGCCAGGGTGAGCACGTCGAGGGCGGTCTGGTTGTCCTCGACCACGACGTAGGCGTCGTTGGCCTCTCGTCCTCGGGTCATGGGGGTGTAGATGCCGCGGCTGTCCGTGTGACTGTCGATGAGGAGGAGGGCGGTGTCGACGGTGCGGCCTTGAGTGGCGTGACTGGTCTGGGCGTAGCCGAGCTCTACATCTTCGGCCACATACTCGGCGGGGAGCCGAACCGTTCCGGTGCGGCCGGTGAGGGTGACGCTGCGGTCGGAATGGATCTCGGTGATGGTCCAGTGGTCGCGGTTCTTGACCATGAATCCTCTGTCGGTTTGAAGACGTCGGTCGTTGCGGCGAGTGACCACCTCGTCTCCTATGAGCATCCACTCCTCGGCCCCTCGGAGCTGTGGTGCAATTGGATCGAGTTCCCCGACCTGGATGCGGGTCTGTTGGGCGAGTCGATTGAGCCGGGCGACGGTGGCGGTGCTGTTGGCCATGAGCGCTACCGTCTCGCCTCGACAACGTGCCTGCTGCCAGGCGGTGATGATGTCGGCTTCCATCTCGTCGAGCGTGCCGCCGTGGAGTCGACCTCGCTGCTCGTACTCGGTAAGCACGCCCGGGTCACCGGTGCGAAGCCGGAGACTGGCTTGCCGTTCCCAGTGGTGGCGGAAACGGTGGACCTGATCCAGCTCGACGGCGCCATGGCTGTCGATGAGGTGGGCGAACATGCCTCCTCTTCCCACTGCTGAGAACTGGCGGGGATCACCGACGAGGATGATCCGCCAGCCACGCTGATCGGCGAGCCGGGCCAGCTCGGCGAGCTTTGGAGTGGCTGCGGTGGCGGCTTCGTCGACGATCACGGTGGTCCCGACGGGCAGGTCGTAGGTGGGTTCGGGTGGCCGGGTCGGATGGCGGTGCTCTGTGAGCAGCTTGTCCAAGGTGTCGGCAGCCATGCCGGTCTCAGTGGCCAGTACTTCGGCTGCCGCCGCTGTAGGCGCCACTCCGAATGTCTGCCGGCCTTGGGCTTGGATGTGGGCGACGGCAAAGGCGAGGGTGGTGGTCTTGCCGGCACCGGCGGGACCGACGACCAACTCCAAGCCTCGATGACCGGTGACTGCGGCCACGACCTCTGCCTGTCCTGGCGTTAGCTCCAGCCTCTTGCCAATGGTCCGTGTGCGGGGGCGGGGCAATTCGGCCTCTAAGCGGCGTTTCGCCCATTCCAGTAGCTGTTCTTCTTCGTCGAGGATGGCCTGGGTGGTGAACGCCCGGTCCACCGCGGCTTCTGAGACCGGTCTGCCGTCACGGCGCAGCGGTACACCGGTGGGGACGGGTCGGGATATGTCGACACATCGGGTGGTGGCGACATGGTCAGAGAGCTGCTGGAGGAAGTCGGTCAACTGCTCGGAGTCGAACGTGACCGTGGTGGGCGTGGAGGCGGCCAACTCTCGGACCAGCTCCGCAGGCCTCCAGGTTGATTGCCGTTCGGCAAGCGACCCGAGCGTCTCGTCGACCAACAGCGTCGCAGTTCCGGCGTCGATCCCCTGCATCCAACGCTGACGCCCGATTACTTTTCGGACTAGCAGGTCAGGATCGCAGCCCATGGATCGGGCCCGCTCCCGCCATTCGCGGCGTAGCTCGGTGAGGGTGGGTCCGTGGGGTTTGGAGGGTCGGCTGTCCACCACTGCCTCCCGCTCCAGCTTCCACCGTTCCCGCTGGCCGGGGTCTCTCCCCAGATCCCTACGGAACCGGCCGAGCTTCTCATTGAGACGCCGCTCCACATCATTGGTCCGTTGCGAGAACTCGGCCAAGAGCTCCTCGTCAATGTTGGCGATCTCGGCAATCCCATGCTCGGGTGGCTGCCAGTGGACGCCGAGACGGCGGGTCAGCTCTGAACGCAGGTTGACGTGATAGAGAGCAGACAGGGTGCGCTGGTCATGCTTGATGGTGCGTGCGTCGAGAGCTAGCCAGCGGCCGTCCGGGGCGGGCACCCGATTGGCGATCACAGCATGAGTGTGCAGCTGGGGGTCGAGTCGGCGGCTGGTGTGCTGACGGAACACGCCGACCATGATCCCCTCCGCATCGACGCACATGATGTCGCCGTGGTGGCGCATCCGGGTGTGGGCATGGGATTCGATCCAGCCGAGCACTGCCTCCACCGCCCGTTCGTGTGCCTCGATCACCTGGCGGCGCGCCTCCTCGTCGCCGAGACCGAACAGCACCGAGACCGACTTGGGTGCGGAGAAAGTGGCGTCATAACCCCGCACCGACTCCTCACCATACCGCCGTCCCAGATCCCCTCCTGTCGTCGGATCCTGTCCGGCCATCACCCCCAGGAAACGGTCGGCGTCTATCTCACCGTGGAGACCGAGACGATCCGCAGCCCGACCCCACCACCGGCCCGGCGGCTCATCACCATCTAGGTAGTAGGAGGGCAGGCGCTCCGTGTCCCGACGCCACCAGCTGGCTCGACCCGGACACCGTCGAGCTGTACGAACAGCACAGCCGAAGCCGCCGACGTCACACAAGATGACCAGGGAGACCTTGATGACCGAAGACACCCGGCAACTCCAACTCGACCAGATCCACGCACAGCTCGAAGACTGGCAAGAAAACCTCGCCCTCCGCGTCGCCGGCGAAGCACAGGCGCTCGATATCGAAGTCCACATGCTCCACGACCGAGAAGTCGAAGAGGCCCAACAGCGGCTCCGCTCCGCACACACCCAGATCCTCGCCGGATGCGACACCATCCGCGACCTCCGCCGTCGACTCCAAGAACGACAGTCGAGCCCATAGCCAATCAGTCCTGGGACACCGCTATACCATCGGACGACAGCCCGACCACGGTCGTCCAACACAGAGCACCGAGAGAAGCTGTCGGTCCGAGAAGTCACTGGGATTGCAGCAAGGCTGCCACATCCCGAAGTGGAATCGTCACCGTCCGGTGACCTGGATCGTTCAGCACCTCGAGTAAACGCCCGCGGAGTCGAGCCAACTCACTGGCTGCCGCACCTGCATCCTCGAGGAGCTCAAGCAACTCGATAACTCCATCACGGGTGAGTTCGACACTTCCGTCGGGGCCGGTGGTATCTCAGCCCTGGCTCACCAAGGACGGGCGACACCTAAGGCGTCCTGTGCTGAGCGGCGGCCCTCGGTCGCCGGTGTTCGACGGTGGCGTCGCTTCCCGGAAACACCAAACCTTCGTGACCATCGGCCGACCATCGGACAAAATATGGGGGCTCTCCGTTCTCACCTTGAACGTCAAGGATCTCGGCGTCCTTTTCGGCTTCACCGACCCGATGTCCTTTGATCACCAACCGGTCGCCAGGCTTTGCCCGCATGATTACCTCGATTCTTCTCATGGAGAGCATGAGCGCGTCCACGAAGGTTTACATAGGGGCAAAGGGCCCTTTGGTGCGAGAATCTGACAGAAGGCGGTCCCACTGCACGAATGCTTCTCCTCTGCCCGGGGCTCAACCCGGATCGGCATCTCTTTGACTTCGCTGCGACCGTCGGCGACGCCTGCGCATCAGAACAACACCCACCATCGGCCCGGCGGCGAGGATGCCCACCGTCGCTATCCCCGCGAACATGTTTTGCCGGAAGACGTCGGCGATGCTGGCCTCATAGCCGCCTTCGATCCCAACGTAGATCACGAAGTTGACTGCGGCGATGGCGCCGACCAGACCGCCGAGGACAATGCCTACCAGAAGGTCGATGGACCATCGACGCCACGTGCCCATGTGGTGAGGATCGCGACGAACGAGGTTCTGTAACAGAGTCTTTGGTCACACGATCAAGGCCGGCCCGAAAGCATCCGAGAGTCGAGTCTTTTGGCCCTGGCCTTCATCGACTAGGCCACGCATGATTGTGGGATGAGCGAACGCGATGCAGAACAGATGTTGGAACTGGAAGAGTCCGCCGAGGGAGTCGACTTGTTTCGCCCGCCGGGCGAACAGCTCCAAGTTGAAAAAGCGCGCGACCAGGCGGAGGCGTCCGGTTGGATCCCCGAGAGGGTCGAGTTGGGGAATTCGACCCACACCCGATGGCATAGAGCCCGGGTTCGTCGTAATGAGTTGCACAGGGCGATGGAGCGCCTGGAGGCCACCGTCGCCAGACCTGCAGCACCCGATGGATGGGCGGATGCAGTCGACGCCTCACTGCTGGAGCTCGAGGATGCGCTCGGCGCTCATATCCGAGAAGTTGAGGCCCCCGATGGCCTGCTGGCAGAGATCGTGGACGTGGCTCCCCGACTCGTCTCCGATGTCGAGACGATCAAGAACGAGCATGTGGAGCTGGTGGCATCCTGGGCCCGAGCTCGGCAGTCGTTGGGAGGCAATGGCGCGGCGTCGGTGACTGAGGTCCGGCGACGAATCATCTCTCTCCTTGGCCGTCTGGCGATCCACAGGCAACGAGGGTCTGATCTGGTATACGAGGCTTACAACGTAGACATCGCCGCTGCCGACTGAGCCCGATCGCTCCGGTCCTCGCCGATGACATCGTCTTCATATCCCATGGTTTGGCCATGATGCTTCGCATCTGGGTTGGTTGAGGGCCGGGCAATGAAGACTGCGAAGCTGTGCCCGACCATGGCACCATCGGATGATCGCGGGCAGACGCCTGTGTTGCGTGCGGCCTTGGTCTCGCCGGAAGAGGCTCTCGCCGATCTCGTCACGGTCCGCTACGGCCTTACCGATGCGGAGGCCGTGGAACGGCTGGAGCAGGTAGGCCCCAATCGGTTCCCCAGGCCGCGGGGACCGACTCTGGGTCGGCGGCTCGTCGAGCAGCTCGTTCACTTCTTCGCCTTGATGCTCTGGATTGCTGCCGGGCTGGCCTTCGTTGGTGGCTTGCCGGAGATTGGCGTCGCCATAATCGTGGTGATACTCGTCAACGGAGCTTTCAGCTTTGTCCAGGAGTATCGGACAGAGCGCACGGTCCGGTCGCTTTCGGCCCTTTTGCCAGAGCGAGCTGTGGTGCGGCGGGAGGGGCGGAAGTTGAACATCCCCGCCGCCGAGCTGGTCCCGGGCGACATCGTCCTTCTCAGCGAGGGCGAGCGGATCTCGGCGGATGCTCGCGTTGTCCGGTCGTCGGAGCTCAAGGTCGACATGTCGACTCTAACAGGGGAGTCGATGCCGGTGGCCCGGGTCCCGGAAGTGTTGATAGAAGAGCCGGCCGATCTGCTCGAGGCCCCCAATCTCGTCTTCGCCGGCACCTTCGTGACCTCAGGCTCGGGTCTGGTGGTGGTGGCAGCCACCGGGCCTGCGACCCGGCTGGGGACCATATCTCGGCTGACCGGTGAGGTTGTCCGTAGACCAACCCCGCTTCGACTGCAGATGAACCGGGCGGTGCGTCTCATTGCCGTGCTGGCGGTCACCTTCGGTGCGGTCTTTTTTGTCTGAGACGAGGCGATACAGGGCCGGGAACCTCGTATGAGGTTCCCGGCCCTGTCGCGTCTGGGCGTTCAGACAAACTCTGCGTCCGGCTCGGACGCCTCGTCGTAGACGAAATAGCCCTGCACATGGAGGTCGGTCCGTTCGCCGATGATCTTGACCGAGGCCTTGTTGGCTCCGACCGTGCCGTCGCTTCCGAGGCCGAAGAACACCGCCCGGACCATGTCCTCCGGCTCGTCCCACCCCTCGGGGCTGTATTCGAGGCTGCTGTGGCTGACGTCGTCGATGATTCCCACGGTGAAATGACGCTTGGGCGTCGGCCGGTCGAGCTCGGCGAAGACCGCCGCCGCCATCGCCGGGGTGAACTCCTTCGAGGACAGCCCGTAGCGACCACCGATCACATCCGGGCTGGGGCGATCTCCCTCATGGAGCGCCGCCACGATGTCGAGGTAGAGAGGCTCCCCGCACCACTCCGGGTGGATGGGTGCTCTTCTCCAGGATCCTGAACGACGAGGGCATCGACGCCCTCGAGCTCAACATCTATTTGATCGCAGCCGATGCCGCGCTCACGTCAGCCCAAATCGAGCATCAATACCTCGACCTGGTCGATTTGGTACGCAAGTCGGTCGAGGTCCCATTGGCGGTGAAAGTCGGGCCCTTCTTCTCCTCGATGGCCAACATGGCTCGCCGGTTGGTCGACGCTGGTGCCGATGGCCTGGTCCTCTTCAATCGCTTCTACCAGCCCGACATCGACCTCGATCAGCTCGAAGTCGTCCCGAACCTGGTGCTCTCCTCCCCGGCCGAGCTGCGACTCGTGCTGAGATGGATTGCGATCCTGCGCTGGTACCTCACATGCTCGCTTGCCGGCACAACAGGAGTGGCTGGACCTCAAGAAGCGGTGAAGCTGGTGCTGGCCGGCGCCGACGTCACGATGATGGCGTCGTCCCTGCTCCGAAATGGGCCCACGCGCTTGCGTGAAACTGTCGACGGGCTCGAAGCTTGGCTCGACGAGCGTGGATACCAGTCGCTCGAACAGGCCAAGGGCTCCTTCAGCCAGAGAGCCGTCGCCGACCCAAGCGCCTTCGAGCGAGCCAACTACATGCGGACTCTGGTGTCCTACTCACCCCAGTGGTGAGCTCTGTTCGAACGTCATCGACACCTGGACGGTGACCGGTCTTGTGCGGCGGTTGCCCATCCCAGCGCTGATTCAGCGTCTGACTCTCACGATCGAGTGCGGCCGAGCATCTGTCAGGGTTGGCCGGATATGACCGTGGACTGGAGCGGTTTCCGTATTCTTCTCGATTCGCCGGCGGCCGGCGTCAACGCTCTGGTGCCAGCACCGGACACACGTGAGATGCACGCCTTGTTTGTGGTGGGCTTAGCCTCAGGGCGGGGCGCGGCCTGCAGGTTTCGTTAGGCGCTTGACCATCCCCCGTCCGAGGTGACCAAGGCCCCATTGACGTTGGAGGCCTCGTCACTGGCGAGCCACGAGATGACCGTGGCGATCTGGTCGGGCTGGGCCACGGGCCCCATAGTCGCCATCTTGAGCTGGGCTCGCCCCATTACCCAGGCGCTGCCGGGCTCGGAGCTGGCACCGATGCCGGTTTCGACGGGGCCGGGTAACACCGCGTTGGACCGGATTCCGGAAGGTCCGTAGTAGAAGGCGACGTGTCGGACTAGCCCGATCACGGCGTGCTTCGACGTGGTGTATGCCGCCCCTGCTGCGCCCGCTCCAAGCGACGCCTCGGAGGCAACGGTGACAACGGCTCCCCCACCTGCCGCCTGCATGATGGGCAGAACGGCGCGGGTCAGACGCATCACGCCGGTCAGATTGACTCCGAGGACCCGATCCCATGTGACATCGTCCAACTCTCCGAGGGGGAGAAAATGGTCCATGATCCCGGCCACATTGGCCATAATATCGATGGTGCCTCCAGCGGTCGCGACGACTCGATCCACGTCAGCCTGCTGAGTGACATCGGCCCTGACCAGGTCGAAGTCCTCAACCAGACCGCCCAGTTCCTCACGAGCCGCCTCCAATCCGGACTCGGCCACATCACACCCGATCACCCGGGCCCCTTCTCCGGCGAGGCGCAGCGCCGTCGCCTTCCCGATCCCAGAGGCGGCCCCTGAGACAATCGCCGTCCGCCCGACATGTCTCGAATGATCCATCTCCGAATCTCCTATCTCGCACGGTTCTCATCCCGGTCCGCAGGTTGCCCAATTCCTTAGTGCCTGGCCAGAGGGTAGGTCGACAGGCATCTCTCAGCAGTCCGGTGACGATCGCTTCCCCCAGAGCTCATGCTGTCGTTCCTCGAGGGTTGAGAAGTCGATCTGCTCGAGTGCATTCGGAATGGCTCGATGATGGTTCGAAATCCGCTTCCAGGAGTTGGTGGCTCAGACATGATCACCCGACCGGAGTCGGAGCTTTGGACGTCCCGGGCGCCCGGGGCGGTCGGGTTGTGACCCTGAGCGATTCGCCCGTCCTGATATATGGCGGTCCGGTCGGATCCGGAACGGTGCCGATGACCGTGCTGCCGAGGAGGAGCACCGCGGTGAGCACGAGTCCCGTCTGGTAGGTGCTGATTGTCCCGATGCCGCCGGCTGTGAGGAGCACCAGGCCAAGCACCGTTGATCTCTGGCCGGAGGAGAAGGCCGACCACAGAGTGGCCACCAGACTCCCGAGGGCAAGTGAGTAGGCGAGCCCCGGAAGCCAACGGGGAACACCCAGATTCCACAGGACGAGGATCGACAGCGTCGACGAGCCCGAAACGAAGGCACCGGCGCTGACCACCGTGGCTCCGAGTCCGGCGAGAATCGCCAGTCTGGGCGGTGGGCCCTTCAACAGAAGCGGGACCGTGATGGCACTGAGGATCAGTGAGATCTCGGCGGCCAGCATGAAACCATCGACCTGTCTTCCGCTCAGGCCTCCCCCGACTCCCTGACCGAGAACCGTCCATCCGGCTGCGACCCAGCCGAGGATAAAGAAGGCGATCGGAACCGTGCGGAGCCCTTGCCACGATGCTGCGCACACCACCACGAGCGCGGCAACGGATGACCACCCCACGATCGGGACCGATACCACACCGAGACGCCCTGCCCCGGCCGCAGCCAGAAAGGCGAGTACGCCAATACCGATGACAACAAGACGTGGGGTCCGGATGCGCAGGCCCTGGTGGGCCAAGAGGGTCAGGGTTGTCACCAGGCAGACCACGGCCAGGTAGTAAGCGAAGCGGCCCAGTTCGGCCAGGATGTTGATCGGAGCCTCGAAGCGACCCAGGCCCGGAATGTGGATGAGGGTACGGGTGCCGATTCGTAACAGGACCAATTCGCCGAGAGCGAAGATGCAGAGAAGACCGGGGAGGCCTGCCAGCTTCCGCCGCTCACTGCTGGTCGACATCTGACTCCTTCACACCACGTCTCAGGTACACCCAGATGCCAACGACTATGACCAAGAGCACTCCGAAGAACCCGACGGTCACACCCAGCATGGGATTGGGTGGGGTGTAGGCAGGCCAGTCGTCGGTGGCCGCAACGCTCCGTCGTGGTGGGTCCTCAGGAGTGATGACCAGCTGGGTGAAAGAGGAAACCGACTTGATCCCATCACGTTCGCCTTTGCTGCCGTCCCAGACCGCGAGTGCGACATCGACTGGCTGCTCGCCGCCGAAAGTCGGCTGTAGCTCTCCTGACGGATCGAAGGGGCGGGAGTAGACAACCATCCAGCGGCCACCTGAGTGGAGGCCGTGGCCCTCGAGCTCTCCCTGGTCGGTTGCGGTGAGGGTGCCGAAACCTCCTGCGACCAGGTTCTTCACTGGGGAACGGTCGAGCTGGGAGAGCGGATTGCCCGCGGCGCGGGCAGGAAAGTAGAGATCGTCGGTCGATGGGTAGAGGTCCACGTAACCGTCGGCGGGAAGCCCCGGGGCGCCTTGCTGCTGGTCGCTCCGCCACTGCCAGAGGTTCACCGCCTGGTCGGCCTGGCCCATACAGATAAAAGGGACCTCGCTCCCCGCCTCAGCCGGGAACTGGATAGCCGCGGCATCGGTAAAGGCCTCATACCGGTCCGTGAAGTAGTCCGGAGTGGGGTCGGCCCATTCCAGCATCACGTACAGCCGTTCCTCCCAGTGGACTGCCCGCACCGCGACCCGCTGGATGGCGCCTCCGCCCATGGGCGGTGTCACCTGCTGGGCGGTGGTGGGCAGGAAGATGGGAGCGATCGACTGCCATTCCGGGGCCGATCCGTCAAGCGCAGGCTCGGAGGAGACACGCCAGGCACCGATCGTCTGGGTCTGGGCAATGGCCGGGTTGGCGTCGGTCACCCGGAGCAGCACCGCGACCAGGACCATGCCAAGGAGGACGGCCAGTCTTGGAAGAGTCGACTTCATCAGACCGAGCCCCGCTGTGGTACCGGGCACGGGCCACAGGTGCCGTCGTCGGGCGGTTCCTGGGGGAGAGGCTCTTCAACCATCTCCACCGGGGTGACTCCGGCCGCGGTCGTGTCCTGTTCGATCCATTCGGCTGTCAACTCGCTGAGACTCCGGTACCAAGGGCTGGCGGTCACGGCGGCGGCGCGCCTTCCGAACGCGGGGGCCCAGCACCCGAGGTGATCCTGGAGAAACAGGGCCGCCATGTCCCGGCAGATGTGAGCAGCATCGAGATGCCCGCTGCGCAGGGCGACAACCTCCTTGCGTGCGACCACTGCCATGAATTCGAGTTCGACCGTTATGTGATCTGGACGTTCTCTCTCGCTGCCCCCGGAGCGGAGCCCATGGGCCCGGTAGAAGCCGGCGATGTCGGCAAGGTGGGCCACTTGCTGGAAGATGTCGTCGCCCCGGTAGGCGGTCTCGTAACCGGGCACATCCTGGGAGGCGACCGGCGGGAAGAGCGCCATGTGGTCGTCACGCGCGGTTTGCAGGTCGGCTGGCAGGTTGGATCCGAGGGCCCGTATCGCGACGTCCAGCGAGGCCGGCAATTCGAGCGCCTCCACTCCCGGCAGCAGTTTTGTGCCGACAAGGGACAGCCTTTCAGATGTGGGCAGAGCCAGACCGGTGGCCAGCAGGGAGTAAATGATGGCGCGGCCCGCCGCCTCGACGACTTCATATTCGAGTTCGACGGTCATGCTCATATCGAGTTCACCTTCAAGGGGCGCTCATACAACGGCTCCTCCACTCTGATCCGCACTATCTCGTGACGGTCGGCGTCGAACCCGATTGCGGTGTCGTTGAATATTTCGTACGGCTCGCCACCGACATCGACCTCACCCACCTTCTCTCCTTCCTCCACGTCGAAGGAGAAGATGGTCTGTTGGGACGCTCGGAAGAGCTGAAGCACGGCGAGGAGACGGCGCGAGGGCCGGGTGTAGCGCTCCAAGGCATGATCGACCCCGGGGCCGAACATTTGCCGTAGGTAGTCGCGGGGCACCCAGCGGGGCGGGATGTAGTAGATGTTGGGCTGGGTGCCGAACTGCGGGTAGAGGGGGAGAGCCACCTGCTCCTCATGGACCAGGTAGTAGAGGGGATGGTCAGGGTCTGCGG
>CAZRID010000049.1:0-13582 GCA_964600055.1 uncultured Acidimicrobiaceae bacterium | reverse complement strand
GTCAGCGCCTATTGGGAGAACGAAGGATGATCATTACGATTTAGCCCGTGCACCAAGACGGAGAGGGGCCAATTGTTCGACAACCAGTTTCGTCTGCCTCGAAGTGTGATCCCGGTCCACTACGACCTCCACCTCGAGCCAGACCTCGACACATTCACCTTTGAAGGCTCGGTCTCGATAAGGGTCAACATCACCGAGACCGTCGGCGAGATCGTTCTCAACGCGGCGGAGATCGATATGAGATCGGTCATGCTCCGGGACGAAGATTCTGAGATCCCGATTACCGAAATCGTCTACAACGACGAATTCGAGAGAGCGACACTGACGCTGACGGACCCTGCCAAGCCCGGCACTTACAGCCTCGACATCGTCTATTCGGGCTTGATCAACGACCGGCTCAAAGGCCTCTACCGGTCGATCTACCGGTACAAGGACGGCACCGAGCACGTGATCGCCACCTCACAATGCCAATCGACCGACGCCCGGCGGGTGTTTCCCTGCTGGGACGAGCCCGACCTCAAGGCCACCTTCGAGACCACGATGGTGGTGGCCGACGGTCTCGAGGCATACTCGAATGGATCCGAGATTGCCCGCACTCCGCTCGACGACGGCAGAGTGCAGTTCGAGTTCTCCCCGACCATGAAAATGTCGACCTATCTGCTCGCCTTCATAGTCGGCCCCTTCGAGGCCACCGATCCGGTGGTGGTGCGTGGCACCCCGGTCAGGGTCATCGTGCCCAAAGGCAATTTGCATCTGACCGACGTTGCGCTGGAGAACGCAGTTTTCTGCTTCGAGTATCTCTCCGACTACTACAGCATCCCCTATCCCGAGCACAAGCTCGATCACATCGCCATCCCCGACTTCGCAGCCGGGGCCATGGAGAACGTGGGGCTCATCACTTATCGCGACGCCTATCTCATATTCGATCGGGCCAAGGCGAGCCAGGGCGAGCTCCAGGCATGTCTCGATGTCATCGGCCACGAGATCGCCCATCAGTGGTTCGGCAACCTGGTCACCATGAAATGGTGGGAGGGTGCCTGGCTCAACGAGGCCTTTGCCAGCTTTATGGAGCTAAAGGCCACCGACGCCAAGAAGCCTGAGTGGAAACGCTGGCTGGCGTTCAACAACCTCGAGATCCCCTGGGCTATGGGCACCGACCAGCTGGCCACCACAAGGCCGATCGAGTTCGAGGTCAACTCACCCTCTGAGGTGGACGAGATGTTCGACGCCATCACCTACGGGAAGGGCTCTGCGGTTCTCCGCATGATCGAGCAGTTCATCGGGGAGGAAGAGTTCCGGACCGGGGTCGGCAACTACTTGCGTAAGCACGAGTATGCCAACACGGTCACCACCGACCTCTGGGAGGGCCTCGACGGGGCGTCGGACTGGCCGGTCGGCGAGATCATGAACACCTGGGTCTACCAGCGAGGCTTTCCCCAGGTCGACGTGAAGGTGGTCGGCGAGGGCATCCAGCTCAGCCAGCGCCGCTATCTGGCCATCCCAGACGAGACCGACAGCACAATCTGGGATGTCCCGATCCAGATGAGAGGGATAGTCGGTGGCGAGCCTTTCGACAGGAAGGTTCTGCTGACCGAAGACGAGATGGTGGTGCCGGTGGAGGGGACCGTCGACTACGTGGTGGCCAACGCCGGCGGGCATGGCTTCTATCGAACCCGGTACTCGGATGACCTGTTCGCATCTCTGCTCAGGCACCTCGACATCCTCGACGACATCGAGCGCTACAGCCTGGTGTCCGATACCTGGGCAATGGTTCGATCGGCGAAGGTCCCCGCCTCGGACTTCCTCGATCTGGTGGCTTCGTTCAGCGGTGAGACCGAGCATGCCATCTGGTCAGTCATAGTGGGCGGGCTCGGCGCCCTCAGGCATCACGCCCTCGAGCCCGAAACCCGCTCTGCCTTCGAGGCATACGTTCGTGATCTGGTGGCACCCGCCCTGGAGAGACTGGGATGGGATGGCGCCGAGGGGGAGAGCGACCTGACACGAAAGCTGAGAGGCGATCTGATCGTGGCCCTGGGCAACCTGGGCAATGACCCGGATACCGTGGCCAAGGCTCAAGAGGTGGCCGGCAAGGTCATGCAAGGCGTCGACCTCGATCCCGAAGTCAGCACCGCCGCCCTCTCCGTCTATTCGTACCACGGGGGTGCCGAGGAGTACGCGGCGTTGTGGGAGGCCTACAAGCAGACCTCGGCACCGACGGAGAAGGTGCGCTATCTCCGCTCGGTCGCAGGGGTCCAGGTCGAAGAGCTAGCGGTGTCGACCGTCGACAAGATCGTGGAGGGCGACATCCGGACCCAGGACGGGTTCTGGGTCTTCGCCCGACTCTTGTCCGGGGACGCCGGGCCCTCGGTCTGGCAAAGTGCCCGGACCCGATGGGACGACGTGCTCGAGGCGATGCCGGGCATGACCCGGCCGAGGGTGGTGGAGGGGCTCCCGTCCCTATCTCAACCCGAGGTGGCGGCCGATGTGAAAGGCTTCTTCGCCGAGCACCCGATCCCGGAAGCAACCCGTGCCCTCACCCAGAAACTCGAGCTCCTGGACGCCAACGTCCTCCTGCGCGAGCGCGAAACCCCGGTGGTGACGGAGTACTTCGCGACGCGTACCTGAGGTACGTGGCGCCATTTGTGGCGCTAGGACGACAAGGAAGGCCACTCATGAGACGGGCGCTCTTGGTCTTGATCATTGCCGGCTGTTCGAGTGGTCTCAATCCAGGTGGTGCATGGGAGGACGTATCTGGCAGTGAGATGTCCGGCGACCTCTTCCGGTCGTTTCGGGGGGAGCAGAGTCATTGCGGGTGGGGAAGCGCGACGTTCCTGTTCATCGGCCGCAAAGCCCCGGTCCCTGGGATCGACGAAGCCCACTATGACCAATACGTCCGAGACCCAAGAGGTCTGTTCACCGATCTCCTCGCCGATGCCTTCATGGATGACATCGAGTTGCCGAGCGACGCAATCTTCACGGGTTATTCGACTTCCAAGCTCCGATTGTGGATCTCACCGGGCGTGACTTCGGCCGTGTACCTCGAGGTCGGTGACCATTTCGAGCAATGGGCTCGGGTCAAAGGCCCGGACCCGATCCTCTGTGCGTGATCGTCCAAACACAATGCAGGGCGTAACGCATACGTGACGCCCTGCATTAGGAAGCTGTTCCGCTACTTGAGCTCGACTGATGCGCCGGCGGCCTCGAGGACTCCCTTGGCCTTGTCGGCGGTCTCCTTGTCGACAGCCTCGAGCACGTTGGCCGGGGCACCGTCGACGAGGTCCTTCGCCTCTTTGAGGCCGAGGCTGGTGAGGCTTCGGACTTCCTTGATGACCTGGATCTTCTGCGCACCGGCCCCGGTGAGGACGACATCGAACTCGTCCTGCTCCTCTGCAGCAGGGGCTGCGCCGTCACCACCCGCAGCTGGGGCGGCAGCCACGGCTACCGGAGCGGCAGCGGTCACATCGAACCTCTCCTCGAAGGCGTCGAGGAACTCCTTGAGCTCGAGGACGGTCATTCCCTCGAACGTGCTGATCAACTCATCTGTGTTGAGCTTGGTCTTGGCGGCCATTTTTTACTCCTCCTCGGCCGAAGCGGCCGTCTCGGTCTCGATGGGCTCCTCCGCAGGCAGGGTGGCAGTGGGTTCGCCATCCGCCGGTGCGAGCTCGCCCGACTCTTTCTTGTCCAGAAGCTGTTGGAACATCGATGCGGCACTGCGGTTGAAGGACGCAAAGAGCCCGGCCGCCTTCATGAGCGGGGCCTTGGCGGCTCCGGCGATCTTCGCCAGCAACACCTCACGGGACTCGATCTCAGCAAGTCGGGAGATCTCCTCCGGGCTGAGGATGTTCCCTGCGAGCACACCTGCCTTGAGCACGAAGACCTCATGGGACTTGGAAAAGTCCTTGAGCGCCTTGGCCGTGGCAACCGGGTCGCTCTTGGCAAAGGCGAGGGCCGTGGGCCCGAGCAGATAGTCATGGAGACCTGACATCCCGGCATCGCCTGCGGCGAGCCGGGCCAGGGTCATCTTGACCACCTTGTACTCGGCGCCACTCGCGCGCAGATTCGCCCGCAGCTCCTGCACCGCCTTCACGGACAGGCCGCGATACTCGGTCAGGAACACCGCCTCGGATCCCTCGAGACTCTCTTTGATGTCGGCAACAGCCTGGACCTTTTCTGGTCTTGGCATTCGCTCCTCCGGTCAATTGACAACAAAACCCCTCGGCTTCTGACAAGGGGCTCTTTGAGGAGCGACCTGCGTTGGCGGGGGGATCCCTTTGAGTCCGAGGACACCGACGGTCTGGGGCCGAGGTATGGGAGTTGCAGGCCGAATTGTACCCGGACACGCAGTGTGGGCAATTCGGGGCTCAGGTCACCGGATCGGCATCGAAATCCTGGAAAAAGACACGCTTCGCCTTGCCGACCTCCGCCCGTGGGATTGTGCCCGCGTCCCGGACGTCGACCACCACCCGGATTCGCACCTGTTGCGCCAGACGCGCCTCCAGCCGTCGGGCCAACTCGTCCTTTCCACCCTGGTCGGAACGATCGGTCAGCTCGACCCTGGCGATCAGCTCGAGCCACCCGAGTACGAGCCCCCGCAGTGGCCCGAAGCCGTCGCCGCCTTCAAGGCAGGGAACTTTCGTCGTGGCGCCGAGCTCGACGCCGAGATGGGTTGTTGGCTATGGGCGCACGATCGATGACGTGGACCGCTCGGTCTTCGATCTGGTCATTGAGATGGACGAGGCACCGTTGTCCAACGAGGCCCGAAGAGAGGAGCTCACCATGTCGCTCGAACCCCCGAAAGAAGGGCGGATGGTTGAGATCTCCGTGCCGACCCTGGTGGTGGTGGGAGAGCACGACTTGCCGGACATCAGGGCTGCTGCGCTGGACCTGGCCGAGAAGTTGAGTGAGAAGGAGGCCGTGGTGATCCCGGGAGCCGCCCACCTCCCCAACCTGGAGCATCCAAAGGCCTTCAATCGGGCCCTAGCAGACTTTCTTCGCCAGTTCCGTTAATCCAACACCGGTTCTTCCAGATTCTCCCTGGACACCCGTGGAAGCTCGCGCGACACTACGTTCATTGAGAACAGGGGGTCTCCGTGTGACCGGGTGGGTTCCCTGACCGCCCCCACCCGCACTTCGGGCCCCAAATATCTGAGGGTCGCGTGACCGACAAATTGAGACCAGTCCCTACCCTGGTCCACAGACGAGTCGTCGGGAACGTGCGGACGGTGGACCTGGCAACCGAAGCCCTCTAAGCCCATGGGAACCCGGAGCGCGGAGATCCCCCCTGTTTCATGAGAAAAGCCCCCTAATAGGGGGCTTTTCTGTGTCGGACCCGGGTAGGTCAGCCAGCCAGCTTGGAGAAATCCTCGACGGCGCCCACATCGACCTTGACCCCGGGGCCCATGGTCGATGACACCGACATATGACGCAGGTAGCGGCCCTTTGACGAGGCGGGCTTGGCCCTAAGCAACTCCCCGGAAAGGGCGGCGAGATTCGACGCCAGCTGATCGACCTCGAAAGAGACCTTGCCCACCGGCACGTGGACGTTTCCAAAGCGATCGTTGCGATATTCGATACGCCCCGCCTTGAACTCCGAGACCGCCTTGGCCACATCGGGCGTCACAGTCCCAGCCTTGGGGTTTGGCATCAGGCCCCGTGGCCCGAGGATCTTTCCGAGTTTCCCGACCTCGGCCATCATGTCTGGAGTGGCGATGGCGACATCGAAGTTGAGCTCGCCACCGGCCTGAAGCTTCTCCACCAGCTCCTTGCCACCGACCACATCGGCGCCGGCCTCGGTGGCTTCCTTCTCCTTGTCCGCCGGAGCGAACACGGCGACGCGAACATCTTTGCCTGTGCCATGTGGGAGCGAGACTGTGCCACGCACCAGCTGATCGGCCTTCTTGGGGTCGATGCCGAGCTTGAAGACCGCCTCGACGGTCTCGTCGAACTTGGCGGGCGCCAGCGTCTTCACCAGCTCCAGGGCCTCCTTAGGCCCGTAGGGCGTTTCCTTGTCGTACCGCATCGCTGACTCGCGGTATTTCTTGCCATGTCTGGCCATTTGTCTCTCCTTGTGGTCCAGGCGGCCCCGCGGCCTCCCACTGTGTGTCGCCGACTTTCAGTCGGTGACGGTTATTCCCATCGATCGGGCTGTGCCCTCCACGATCTTTCTCGCACCCTCGACGTCGACGGCATTGAGATCGGGCATCTTGATCTCGGCGATCTCCTTGACCTGTGCCCTGGTCACTTTGCCGACCTTCACCTTGTTGGGCTCACCAGAGCCCTTCTCCACCTTGGCCGCCTGACGGAGCAGAGCGGCAGCCGGCGGAGTCTTCATCACAAAGTCGAAGGAGCGATCCTCGTAGATCGAGATCTCTACCGGGATGATCTGTCCCCGCTGGCTGGACGTGGCCTCGTTGTAGGCCTTGACGAAGTCCATCAGGTTGACCCCGTGCGGGCCGAGGGCGGTTCCGACCGGGGGGGCCGGGGTGGCCTGACCGGCGGGCAACTGCAATTTGAGCGTCGTTACAAGTCTTCTGCGTCCCATTGTTCTCTCCGTACCGTTTCGGTACTAACTCTTTTGAATGTCCTCGAAACCGAGTTCGACCGGTGTGTCCCGGCCGAAGATGTTGACGAGGACGACGACCTTCTGCTGGTCGACGTTCATGTCCTCGATCACACCGTTGAAATCTGCAAAGGGGCCGGTGACCACTCGCACCTGCTCGCCGACCTCCCAATCCGGCTTGAAGCGGGGCTTGGCCCTCTCCTCTTCCTCCTGGACGCCGAGGAAGCGCTCGACCTCCCGTCGGGAGAGTGGGGTCGGTTTCTGGGCGTTGCCGGCGACGAAACCGGTTACACCTGGCGTGTTGCGGACTGCGTACCAGGAGTCGTCGTCGAGGGTCATCCGAACCAGGATGTATCCGGGGAAGACCTTCTTGGGGACGGTGACCTTCTTGCCTGCCTTGAACTCGACCACATCCTCCATCGGGATATGGACTTCGAAGATCCGGTCCCCCATGTGCATCGACTGGATGCGGGTCTCGAGGTTGGCCTTCACCTTGTTCTCATACCCCGAGTAGGAGTGAATCACGTACCAGTCACCCGGCAGGTCGTAGGGGCTGGCCGGCTTAGGCGCCTCCTCGGCCTCGACACCTTCGGTTGACTCGTCGGCATCGGCCGTCGCAACGGTTTCGGTGGGTTGCTCGGCTTCGACAACCTCGACCTCGGCAACTTCAGCAGCCTCGGCGGGCTCCTCGGTCACCTCGACCCTCTCGATCTCGACCGTGTCGACCTCAGTGACATCGACGTCACCGACCTCCGTGTCGGAGACCTCGACCTCGGGAGTCTCCTCTTGGACGGCTTCCTTTTCGATAGCCTCCACGTCCGGGACCTCGACCTCTGGGGTCTCCCCTTCAATGGTGTCGATGTCGGTGGCCTCCACTTCGGCGGTCTCGACTACGTCTGGCATCAGGACCTCGCCACCAGCCAGAAGACAAACTCTTTCATCGCGATGTCGAGCCCGAAGACGACAGCCGTGAGGACGGTCGTGGTGATGACGGTCACGGTGGTGAAGGCGATCATCTGCTCCCTGGTGGGCCAGGTCACCTTTCTCAGCTCCTGGCGAACCTCGTGGAGATAGTCACGGAGCCGGGCCCAGAGCGATTTGCGCTCGGCGGCCGGGGCCTTCGATTGCGCGGCCGAGGCGCGACGAGCGGCCTTGTCACGACCACTGTCGCCCTTCTTCTGCAGACGCTCTTCGCGTTCCTGCATCCGGCGCATTTCTCGGTTCATCAGTTCTTCCTGATCGTATCCATAGACAAAGACTGGCAGGGGCGGGGGGACTCGAACCCACAACCTCCGGTTTTGGAGACCGGCGCTCTACCAATTCGAGCTACACCCCTAGGGGGCCTCGCGGAGTCATGAAGTATAAGGGAAGGCCCACCGTGTGGAAACTCCGGGTTGGGAAGAGACAGGGAGGAGGCAAAGACCCGGAACAGCCGTCGCCGGGGCCCGACTGGGTCGTGGGTCCGGTCGGTTATCGAGCGCTGGTCGTAGCAGCGGTCGACGGTGTGGCTTCAGCCGATGGAACCTGTGAAGTCGTCCCAGCTGACGAGGAAGCACAACTCGGGCTCGCCAATGAAGACTGGACAGTTCTCGCCCATGATCGAAAACTCGAATTGTTCGACAGAGGGATCTGAGAACACGGTCCCCTGAAGCGATATGAGAAAGACAGCAGACCCATTCGACGTGGACAGGTTGTTGATCGGCATCCACTCGCCCACATCCATGATGATGGTCGACCCGTCCCGGCTGAGAGTGAGCGAGTCGGCTAACCATGGATATGGTTGAAGGTCCCATCCCTGCAAACCGGCCTCTTGTTCTGCTTCGGTGGGTCCGGCGAGCCAGGCAACGACAGCCTCCTCAGCGTTGGCCACGTCGGACCTGGGAACGACCTGACCCCCATAGCCTCCTCGTTCGCCCTGCCTGTCACATACGAACAACGGACCGACAGCGGAGTACAACCGGTCGGGTCCGATCTCCGGACACAGCGCAGGGTCGATCGGAAGTTCACCTTCTGTCATCGAGGTGGGAACAGTCGTGGTGGGGCCAGGGCGCGAGGTATCGGTGGTCATGCTGCCGACCGCATGCTCACAAGCACCATCTGGTTGTGACCGTGACATCTCCGTCAATCTCCGCGTTTCCCGCAGGCGATTGAGTTTGGAAGACAGTGCAGAGCTACAGGATTGATCTAGCCGGCGTCGAGTGCGGCGAACGTCTCATCATGAGCCAGAACGCCAGTGCGACAACACTGGCAGAGATGAGGCCGATTGCGATCGAGAATGTGGGGTCACCCGTGCCAAAGCATGAGTACACCTCGTCGTAACCGGCGTCGGGGATGGGGTGGTTGGGTACTCCACCTTCCTTGAGACAAATGGATCCGTTCCACCGGAGCAACCAACCGGCGACGAACCCCAGAAAGACTGTTCCCACGCCCAGCGTCTTGCCCCGAGCCGGCAGTTCACTGTGCGTCAGCCACCAGAAGAAGTCGAACAAAGCGGCGGGACCGACCACGAACGCGGCCAGGGCGAGAATCGTCGTGTAATTGCTGTTGGCCAATGCTGTGAACCATCGGCGAGAAGCAGGCCAGTCGACTGTTCGAACCAGGTCAGCGCCACGATGCCAGAGGCTCCAAGACCCACCGAGACGTAAAGCCACTTCCGCCAGCTCACTCGGAGAGGCTACGTCATGGCACGGCTCGGTAGAGGTGCCAGGCCCCGGGCACGCCTCAACCCGACCACCGACCTCAAACGATGCCCGGCGGCCCGCAGTCCGTAGTCTTTCGCAATCAGTAGTTCACAGATCCAAGTGCTACAGATCTCGACCTGGGCAGCCGCCATCGCGCTTCTGGTGGCGACGGCGATCGTCGTCCTTCTCGGTCTCGTCGCCGTGGTGAGACGCACCTCGTTCTCGTCACGGGCCGGGAGGATCCTCCTGTCGCTTCTTGTCAGCGTGGGCATCTTCTTCCCTGCAACGGTCCTCTTCGAGAAGACGCACTCGGGCACGCCGGGGTTTCGCGTCCATGTCGGTGACGAAAGCTTCGCAACGATGTGGGACCTGATGCTCTCCATCGGATCCACGTGGATCGCAATCTGTGTGGGTTGGCTCGTCGCCAAGTCCCTGTCTGCAAGACAACCGCTCGGCTGGCCCACGGTCCTGGCCCGGGTTCGTGACACCGGTCTGATCGCCCTGTTGGCCGCAGTGGTGGTCTTGCTCTTTGCATCCACCACCGGCCCGATCCTGCGTAACTTCGAGAGCCCTCTCGACCTGAATCTCTGGGGTGTCTGGGCGCTTGGGGAAGCTGTTCCGCTCGTCCTGTTCTTGGTGAGACGATCGCGGAACCCGCATCTACCAGTGCTTTCCGCCAAAGGCTCGGGTCGCCTCGATCGTGTCGGCCGACTCTTCTTGACCGGTTACTACTGGTACGTGGCGGTGGCGCTTCCCTTCTCGATTTGGGGTTTCTCGGTCCTCGAGAAGGAGTTTCAAGACTGAGATCGCAGGCAACAGGTCATTCAGTGCCGCGTTCTACCTGCCCTCGTGGCGATGGAAGAAAATCTGAAACGACCCTCTGGAATCTGTCCTTGGCGTCTTGTAGCGTAGCGAACATATGTTCGATGTCCTGGAAGCCCCGCCTGACTCCCTCGAGGAACCGCATGACCCGGTCGCCGCGGAAGATCTCGTCGAGGAGCTGGTTTCTGTCATGTCTCATGTGACCCGGCTCGAAGCCAGGGTGGCTCATCTCGTGGGCCGGATCGGACAGACCGGTGCCTTCAAACGTGACGGGTACTCGTCGCCGACGGCGATGTTGAAGCATCGCTTGTCGATTCATCCAGGTGAGGCGCAGAGAATGGTGATCCGCGCCAACGGGCTGGCAGCAGCGCCCTTGACCACGATGGCGTACGAGAGCGGCACACTCAGCGGAGCTCAGGTCGATGCCCTGTTGCGAGCGGAGTTCAGTGCTCCCGAGGCGTTCACGGAAGGCGAGGCTGACCTGGTCGCTCACGCTCTGGACAATCCCCTGGTCCGAGACCTGAGCAAGCATGTGGACTACTGGCTGCAAGAAGTGGCTGCCGGCGAAGTCGCTGCCGAAAGGAACATCGTGAGGGAGCTTCGGTCATTGACCGTCCGCCGCCACGACGAGATGATCCGATTCAACGGCTGGTTCGACATCGAATCCGGAGAGAGACTGATCGCAGAGCTCGACCCCGGCCCGCCAGCGCAAGGAGACGACCGGCCGACCCCGGTCCGTCGCGCCGACTTGTTGTTGGACATTCTCAACGGGGCAGATGACCGCCCAAACCTCACGGTCCACGTTTCGGCTGAGACTCTCATCGACGGTCTACCCGGGATATCGGAGACAAGCAACGGGACGTTCCTCACCATCGACGAGATCAAGCGCCTCGCCTGTGACGCCAAGTTGAACCGGGTCATCTTCGATCCTGATAGCCAGCCCCTCGACGTCGGCCGGATGAAACGGTTGGTGACCCCTGCGATGCGAATCGCCATCGCCGCGAGGGACCTGAGATGCGTGTTCCCCGTATGCGACCGGCCGAGCCATTGGTGTGACGCCCATCACATCATTCACTGGGCCGATGATGGCGAAACCAGCATCGAGAATCTCGTCCTGTTGTGCCGGCATCATCACGTACTCGTCCATGAAGCCGGATGGCAGCTCCACGGAAAACCCGGCGACCTGCATTTCTACCGACCCGACGGCAGCGAGCTGGGCACCGATCCCTCGCCCAAGCACCGAAGCGCATCCGACGTGCATACCCCGAGACGACCGGAACGTCTTCATATCGACGTCCGGTCCGTGATTCGCCAGATGCGCGGCGTTGCCCCTCCCAACGCGCCTTGACCCAACCGGTCTCGCTCAGGTTGGGTATAGCATTGAACGGCCTTATGACCGAGAGACCCCAACCCAAGAATGCCCGGCCCGGAACGATGCCGGTTCACAAATACCAGCCGTTCCCCGACATCGGGCTCGACGACCGGACCTGGCCCGACCATCGAATCACCAAGGCCCCCCTTTGGTGCAGCGTCGACCTGAGAGACGGTAACCAGGCTCTCATCGAGCCGATGGACCCGGAGCGGAAGCGGATCATGTTCGAGAGCCTCATCGAAATCGGGTTCAGCGAGATCGAGGTCGGCTTCCCATCGGCCTCCGAGACCGACTTCGAGTTCGTGCGCCACATCATCGAAAGCGGCCTCATCCCCGAGCATGTGACGATCCAGGTGCTCACCCAGGCCCGACCCGAGTTGATCGAGCGGACCTATGAGAGTCTGGTCGGGGTCGACAAGGCGATCGTCCACATCTACAACTCCACCTCTGCCCTGCAACGGCGAGTCGTATTCGGGCTCGACGAGGCGGGGATCATCGACATAGCGGTGAAGGGTGCCGAGCACTGTCGGCTCCAAGAACAGCACGTCCCCGGGACGAAGATCCGTTACGAGTACTCCCCCGAGAGCTTCACCGGGACCGAGCTCCCCTTCGCCAAGGCCGTGTGCGAGGCGGTGATGAATGTCTTCGAATCCACACCGTCCAATCCCACAATCCTCAACTTTCCCGCCACGGTGGAGATGAGCACACCCAACGTCTACGGCGACATGATCGAGTGGATCCACCGTGAGATCAGGGACCGGGACGCAGTCGTGTTGTCGCTCCACCCCCACAACGACCGGGGGACTGCAGTGGCCGCCGCCGAGTTCGGGGTTATGGCCGGGGCGGATCGAATCGAAGGCACCCTCTTCGGCAACGGGGAGCGGACCGGCAATGTCGACGTAGTCACCCTGGCCCTCAATCTGTTCAGCCAGGGGGTCGACCCCGAGCTGGACCTGACCGACATCAACGAGTACCGCCGGATTGTCGAGCACTGCAACCAGCTACCGGTCAATCCCCGCCATCCCTATGTTGGCGACCTGGTGTACACAGCATTCTCCGGATCGCACCAGGACGCCATCAAGAAGGGCTTCGAGGCGATGGAGAAGACCGGCCAGACCCTATGGGAAGTGCCGTACCTCCCCATCGATCCCCGGGATGTCGGTCGCACCTACGAGGACGTGATCCGGGTCAACTCCCAGTCAGGGAAGGGCGGCGTGGCATACCTGCTCAAGACCGAGCAGGAGCTCGAGCTCCCACGCCGGCTGCAGATCGAGTTCACCAGGGTCATCCAGAGCATCACCGACACCACCGGAGGCGAGATCACGGCGGCCGAGATCTGGACCGAGTTCCGCCATCACTATCTCGCCGTCCAAAAACCGTTCGAGCTGCTCCGGTTCGAAATCGCACAGAACGCCCAGGGCGAAAACCGCACCAACATCACGGCCACGGTTCGGCACAACGACGAGGAAGCCGAGATTCGAGGCGAAGGCGGAGGGTCGATCGAGGCTTTCGTCAATGCAATGCGGGCCCAGTTCGAGGTCAGCTGCCGGGTTCTCGACTATCACGAGCACTCCATTGGGGCCGGGACCGACGCCCAGGCTGTCACCTATGTCGAGATGGAGGTGGAGGGACAGACACTGTGGGGTGTGGGCATCCACTCTGACGTGACCACGTCGTCGCTACACGCCATCGTCTCCGGGATCAACCGCGCTCTGTAGACGCCGGGTCAATTGACGACGGCGAATGCCCTGACCGGGAAGCTGCCGAACGCGCGCACCTTGGGTGGCACCGCAAAGAATCGGAACTCTCTCCCCACCAATTGGTCGAGCCCGGTGAGATGCTCCACGATCGGGATCCCGGCAGCCAGCAGCCCGGAGTGGGCAGGCCGGCTTCCCCCTTGGGTCCCGTCGATGTTGACCGAGTCGATCCCGACCAGCACCGCACCGCCATCGATGAGAGCCTGGGTGAGGTCGGCCGACACGAACGGATGGTCCGGGTCGCCATAGCCATCGGTGCGCCAATGACGATCCCAACCGGTGGCAAAGAGCACAGCCCGGCCGGTCACAGCCACGCCTTCGATGGTGTCCGGCCCCAACTCCGGGCTTGCCGCCCGGACGCAGACACCGGGGAGGTCGGCCACGTCCTCGA
>CAZRID010000048.1:8374-13758 GCA_964600055.1 uncultured Acidimicrobiaceae bacterium | reverse complement strand
CGAAGGGGGAGGTGGCCCGTCAGGGCCGGAGGGGGACTTGGGGCGAGGTGGCCCGCCGGAAGGGTCTTGTCGGACCTACCCGTAGGAGGTCGAGGCCATGAGCAGACCACGCAGTGGGATTTCGACCCAATCCGGGCGGTTGTTCAGCTCGTACTCCAGCTCGTAGGCCGCCTTGTCCAACCAAAGGGCATCCAGGAGCAATCTCAAATGCCGTTTCTCGGCGGGGATGAGCGGAGTCCCCTCGACCGTGCCCAGGTAACCGCGGAGAAAGGCGGCAGCCAGCCATCGATTGATCGCATCTGCCCACTCGGCGAGGGCTGTGGCATGATCGGGCTCTTCGACTCCAGTCTCCATCGCCACCCTCAACGCCATCAACGTCGTGTACTGGTACGACCTGAGCATCCCGGCAACGTCCCTGAGCGGCAGCCGCTTGATCCGGCGCTCAGACAACGGCCGCTGCGGCTCACCCTCGAAGTCGATCACCACGAAGTCGTTGCCGGTGAAGAGCACCTGGCCCAGGTGGTAGTCGCCGTGGATCCGGATCCGCTTGGCGTCGATCTTCTCAGTGGTGATCGAGCGCAGGTCGTGCAACAGCTCCTGCTCCCGGCCCAGGACAAGGTCGGCCAGTTCGGCATCGGCTGGTGACAGCGTCGACCGACGTCTTCGCAACAGACCGAAACTGGTCCGGATCGATGACCGCATCGACTGGTACAGGGAACGCTGATAAAGGGTCGACAAAGACTGAGGGGCAAACACGGGGTCGTGAGGCGCCGAGGCAAGGGCAAGGTGCATCTCCCCTGTTCGCTGACCGAGAAGCGACGTCTCGATCAGGGTGATCCCCATCAGTCCGTGTGCCTCTTCGAACTCCTCGTCCGTGATGTCGAGTGGGTGCTCTGCTGGGGGTGGTCGCCCCATCTCCTCGCGTCTTGCGGCCACCTGCTCGAAGATGAGGGCGAGAGCATCGGACATGTGGGTCCAGGCGTCCCCCTGATTTGGCACGAACTCCTGGACAAGGGCGAACGTGGCCTGTTCGCCTCCGATCTCTGCGTTGAGCACACCACGGGTGCGTGGAGTGTGGTTGAAGCCGGCGCGTTCAGTCAGGAACTGACCCACCTCGACGTCGGGGTTGTGACCGAGCTCGACCTTGCGGAAAAGCTTCAAGATCAATTGCTCACCGAATATTACCGATGTGTTCGACTGCTCGACACCACTGACCCTGACCGGCTCGCCCTCGATCTCCTTCGGCAGCATCCGACATCCCGTCACCCGGCTCGCGGTCAGGTTGATGCTCCTGCCCTTCAACCTCTTGCGGCCTGCGGCGAGATCGATCAGGGCCGACGGGAACGAGGGCTCGAAGGTGGCGTCATAGAGCACACCCAGGTCATCACTCGAATGGACCTCCGCAATGACTGCACCGGGTGAGTCCTGGAGGATCCGTTCCGCCTCTATGCCGGCGGCGAGAGCAATCGGGACCGCATAGGTCTCAGGATCCCTCTCCACGTATTCCACTTGAAGGAAGACGACCATGGCGTCGGTGCCGGGAATGTCGACACGGTCGACCATGTGGCCCCCACGGACTGTGTGCGCCTTGCTCCGGAACCAACGCCGACCCTGGATGTCGGTCACGAGGGCCCGCTCGAGCTGGGCCCTGGCCCGGAACACAGTGCTCAGCTCGCCGCGAACGTTGATCCGGGCAAGTCCCGCAGGTTCCTCGCTCCCAGCCTCGCTCAGGTCCAAACCGAACCAGTAGAAGTCATGAGGGCCGATGGTGAGCAGGTATGGATTGGGCCCGACGGCGGGGAACCGGGTTCGCCCAAACACCTCCACCGGCTCGACGCCCTCGAAACGGGAGAGATCGATCTCGACCGGCTGGGTGTGACGGGAGAGATTGGCCACCACCAGCACCGATCGGTTTCCCAGGGTCCTCAGGTAGGTCAACACTTTCGGGTTCTCGTTGTGGACGAATTCGAGCTCGCCTCGGGACAGCTCCGGCATGTTCTTCCTCAGGGAGAGGGCTCGCTTGACCCACCACCAGATCGAGTTCGGGTTGTCCCGCTGCACCTCGACGTTGACCGTCTCGTAGTGATACTCGGGGTCGGTGATCACCGGGAAATAGAGACGCTGCGGATTGGCGTCGGAGAAGCCGGCATTGCGGTCGCCCGACCACTGCATCGGCGTCCTCACCCCGTTGCGGTCACCCAGATAGACATTGTCCCCCATCCCGATCTCGTCGCCGTAGTAGAGGACCGGTGTGCCGGGCAGGGAGAGGAGGAGGGCGTTCATCAGCTCCATCTCCCGACGGTTGTTCCCCAGGAGCGGAGCCAGCCTTCGACGGATCCCGACGTTGATCCGGGCCTGAGGGTCGCTTGCGTAGACCCGGTACATGTAGTCCCGCTCTTCATCGGTGACCATCTCAAGGGTGAGCTCGTCGTGGTTGCGGAGAAAGATCGCCCACGCCGAAGACTCAGGTATCGGTGGGGTCTGTTCCAGGATGTCGATTATCGGGAACCGGTTCTCCATGCGAAGCGACATGAAAAGCCGTGGCATCAACGGGAAGTGGAAGCACATATGACATTCATCCCCCTCGCCGAAATAGGCCGCCGCGTCTTCGGGCCACTGGTTGGCCTCGGCGAGGAGCATGCGCCCGTCATACCTGGCGTCGACCCGGGCTCGGAGCTTCTTGAGGAAGGCGTGAGTCTCGGGCAGGTTTTCGCACATTGTCCCCTCTCGCTCGAACAGATAGGGGACGGCGTCGAGACGGAGACCGTCGACCCCGGCTTCGAACCAGAAGTCGAGAGCGTCGAACACGGCCTCGTGAACCTCAGGGTTGTCGAAGTTGAGATCCGGCTGATGGGAGAAGAAGCGGTGCCAGTAGTAAGCGTTGGCCACCGGGTCCCAGGCCCAATTCGAGGTCTCGGTGTCCTGGAAGATAATCCTGGCGTCCTTGTACCGCTCGGGATCGTCGGACCAGACGTAGAAGTCGCGCGCCGGGCTTCCTGGAGGCGCCTTCCTCGCCGCTTGAAACCACGGGTGCTGGTCCGAGGTGTGGTTGATCACCAACTCGGTGATCACCTTGAGCTCCCTCTTGTGGGCCTCCCGCAGGAACTGCCGGAAGTCGGCCATGGTCCCGTAGGAGGGATTGATCGACTTGTAGTCGGCGATGTCGTATCCGTCGTCACGAAGTGGCGACGGATAGAAGGGGAGGATCCAGAGGGCGGTTACCCCCAGGTCACGCAGGTAGTCGAGCTTCGATGTGAGGCCCTTGAAGTCGCCGATCCCGTCCCCGTTGGCGTCGGCAAAGGCCCGGACGTGGACCTCGTAGATGACCGCGTCGTGGTACCAGGCGTCGACGACGTTCCCCGCCGAGTTGTCAGAGGAAGTAGTCAAAGCTCTCCTCGGACCGGACCCGTTTCCGGACCGAGAACACGTGGGCGGGGATTCCGACAGGGTCGAGCTGAACGAAGTTTCGTTGCCCCTCCCACAGATAGCGGCGGTCGGTGAGGAGATCGTGTAGCTGGTACTGATGGTCGTGGTCGACACCGATCGCGCTGGTGTCGAGATCCACCCATGCCGACTGCTCATGATTGGGGTCGAGGTTGACCACTACCAGGACCACGTCGCCCACGGCACGTTTCGAGTAGCAGATGATCTTGTCGTTGTCGGTGGGATGGAACGTGAGGTTGTCGTTGCGCTGAAGGGCACGGTGCGCGTGTCTCGCCTTGTTCACCTGGGTGATGATCGGGGCCAAGGAGTCGGGGCTGTCGATGTCCCAGGTGCGGATCTGATACTTCTCCGAATCCCGGTACTCCTCCGACCCCGACTGGAGCGGCAGGTGCTCCATCAGCTCGAAAGCCGGCCCGTAGATCCCGCAGTTCGAGCTCAGGGTCGCTGCCAGCACATAGCGAGCAATGAACACAGGCCGGCCACCGGCCTGGAGCTGCTGGGTGAGGATATCCGGTGTGTTTGGCCAGAAGTTGGGTCGAAAGAAGTCATCGACTTGGCCGAGCTCGGTCATGTACTCGACCAACTCGTGATGGGTGTTGCGCCAGGCAAAGTAGGTATAGGACTGGGTGAAACCGAGCTTGGCCAACCGGTACATCACCTTTGGCCTCGTGAAGGCCTCGGCCAGGAAGATGACGTCCGGGTGGTCATGACGGACCTCTGCGATCACCCACTCCCAGAAGGAGAACGCCTTGGTGTGAGGGTTGTCGACCCTGAAGATGCGAATCCCCTCGCCGATCCAATGGTCGAACACGCCCTTCAGTGCCATCCACAATCCCCTGCGATCCGGGGTCTCGAAGTCGAGCGGGTAGATGTCCTGATACTTCTTTGGCGGGTTCTCCGCGTACTGGACCGAACCGTCGGGCCGCGACCGGAACCAATCGGGATGCTCTCTCACCCAGGGGTGATCCGGTGAGCATTGGAAGGCGATGTCCAGGGCAAGCTCGAGACCCCGCTCGTGGGCGGTGTCACGCAGCACCCGAAAGTCCTCGATAGTTCCCAGGTCGGGGTCGACTGCCGTATGCCCACCTTCTTCCGAGCCGATCGCCCAGGGGACACCCGGGTCGTCGGAGCCAGGCCGGATGGAGTTGTTGGGCCCTTTGCGATCGGTGGTGCCTATCGGGTGGATAGGTGGCAGATAGAGCACGTCGAAACCCATGTCTGCGACATAACCGAGCTGTTTGGCCAGATCGACGAATGTCCCGTGCTTCTCAGGCTGCACCGCCCAGGACCTGGGGAACAGCTCGTACCAGGTGGAGAAGCCGGCCTTGTCCCGGTCGACGATCACCTCGTATCGCTGCCCACTACGAGTAGCCCGCGACCGGTCGGGATGAGCATCCATCAGCGCCCTCAACTCCTCGGAGAAGGCAGCCTCGAGACGCTCGGTCAACTCGAGACTGGTGTCGGCGAGCGTTGCCGAATGCTTCTTGAGCAGACGCGCGGGCCTTCCCCTGGCCCTGATCGATGCTGCCGATACCAGGTCGGCCCCGATCAGAAGATCTACGGACACGTCGACTTCGGCGGCCACCTTCTTCTCGAATCCGTCGAGCCATGTGCCGAAATGATCGGCCCACCCCTCCGTCTCGAACTGCCAGATACCGAGCTCGTCCGGCGTGAAGTCGGCCGTCCACCGATCGTTCCCGATTGGGGCCATGCGGGTCTCCGCCCATCGTCTCGATCCGGCCTGGCGGGTACGAAGGACGGCACCTATGGCGTCGTGACCGTCGCAGAAGACATCCGCCTCGACCACGACCTGGTCGCCGACGAGTCGCTTCGCCGGGAAGCGGCCACCGTCGACCTGCGGTGACACCGCCTCGATCACCACTCGACCGGTCGTCGCCGGGATCTTCGCCATACATGGCGAATCTAGTGGTCTGTCGCTA
>CAZRID010000048.1:0-8274 GCA_964600055.1 uncultured Acidimicrobiaceae bacterium | reverse complement strand
CGGGTCAGACCAGTTCAGCGATCATGGCCGCGGCACGGGCGGCCCCGTCGGTCTCCACATCCAGGTAGTCGACGTCGACACCGGCATTGGCGAGGATCTCGGCGGCGAGGGCATCGGGGTCGGTGTCGGCGTAGTTCATGTACTTGCCCGCCCGGTAGCGGTCGAGCCGGTGCCGAACGTGATAATTCTGCTCGAAGTGGTTTTTGAGCGGGAAGTAGAGAAACGGCCTCTTCGCCGCGGCAAGCTCCATGGTGGTGGCGAGACCTCCCTGCACGATGGCCAGGTCACACACCGCCAGATGGCGATATAGCCGATGGACGTACCCGTGATACTCCAGCCCGTCGTGGGCGGGGAGACCGGCCGGGTCGATGCGGGGCCCGGCCACCACCACCATGCGCAACTCTGGCAGAGCCCGCTTGGCCATCGGATAGGCAGCGATGACCTTTTCCAGGAGGTCCAGGCCGACACCGGACCCGCCGACCGTGACCATGCAAACCTTCTCCTCGTCGCCGTAGCCAAGCTCGGCACGCCATTCAGCGGCCTGATCCGGGGTGGGTGGCTCGAACCCGGTGATGTATCCGGAGAAGGCGAAGTGCTCCTCGGTCCAGTCCCGAATCTTGGGGAGACCGGGACCGAACACCTCGGGGACGACGTCGTCGGGGCTGCCCACGAACACCGATTGGTCCCGGATCCGGGGGTAACGGGCGATGTGCTCGATCATTTCGGCGTTGTAGTCGGCGGTGAGAAACTCCTCGTGGGACCCGCCAGACGGCATGGGGAGAAAACCGACGAAGTCGGTCATCCAGACATGGCTCCCCCGCTTCAGCTCCGGGTTCTCATGCCAGAAGTGGTCAATGTCCCATGCCTCGTCTCCCAACACCAGATCGTAGAGCCCATCCTCAAGGACCTCCTGGAAGACCATGAAGTTGGCCACCAAGATCTCGTCCATGCGGCGCAATGCCTGGAAGCAGTGGAGATCGTGACCGCTGGCTTCGGAAGCGATGTGGGCCGACTCGCTTGCCAGCCACTCACTAGCCGGGTGGATGGTCTCGCCTTCCTCGGCCAGCACCCGGGTCACCGGGTCCTGGGCCAGCCAATCGATCTCGAGGTCGGGCTCCAGCTTCCTCAGCTCCTTGGCGATGGCCACGTCACGTCGGGCATGACCGAGGCCGATCGGCGACGAGACGTAGAGGGCTCGCTTGCGGCGATTGAGGCCGCGTGTCCAGACATGCTCTCTCATGGGTCTCCCCTCGATTCGATCGACGAAGTCTTGGATGGCGTTGTTGACCTTGACCGGCTCCCGACCCGGGGTGAGGTGACCGGCACCGTCCAGCACAACCAGCTCGGCGCCGGTGAGCTCGGCAAAGGCCTTTCCCCTCTCCACGTGCTGGCAGACGTCCTCGCTGCCGTGGATGACCAGCATCGGAACCCCGAGGTTGCGACACAACTTCTCGAAACTCTCTCGCTCCGGTGGGTCCAGGTCCTGAGCCTCCTCGGCCACCGCAAGGATCTCGCCGGTCGACTCCAGCGCCCAACCCACGACGTCTTCGAACTGCTTGGTGGAGTACGGTTCGACGAGCTGAGCGTCGAAGAAGAACTCCACCCACCGGCGATGCTGGGTGATGATGGCGTGCCGGTTGTACAGCTCCCAACCGGTTGGATTCTCGATCATCTCGCCCCAGCGGCGTCCCGCCTCCACCCAGTGCGGTTGGGGCAGACCCAAATAAGGGACACCGGGCTCGATGGCGACCATGCCCCTTACCCGCTCCCGGTGGGCGGTGATGACCTCCACTGCCCACCAGTTGGCGTGACAATGGGCCACCAGCACCACCTCGTCGACATCGGCTGCGTCGAGCACGGCGACGATGTCGGCGACGTTGGCCGCCCTGTTGTGGTCCTCGACCGCGGTCGGTCTTCCTGACCGTCCGTTTCCCCTGGGGTCGAAGGTGATCACCCGGTAATGCCTGGCCAGATACGGGATCTGCGCCTTCCAGATCCGGGAGTGGGTGATCGGTGCCGGCGGGATGAGGAGAAGAGTGGGGTCGCCGTCTCCGTATACCTCGTAGTGGATGGGCACTCCATCGCGATCGAGGACGCCCTCGGACGTGGGGAGGACCGCCCTCATACCGGCACCTCCTGGCGGGGAGCGACGCGGTCGACGAACTCCTTGATCAGCAGGTTGACCTTGACCGGATCGCGGGCGAGGACGATGTGCCCGGCGCCTTCGAGCTCGACCAGTGTTCCGCCGCTCAGCTCGGCCATGAGGCGGCTGTTCTCGACTGGGATGATGCGGTCGTCGGCGCCGTGGAGGATCAGCAGCGGAGACCGGGCCCGAGACGCCCAATCCCGATAGGTCTCAACGTCGGCCGCGGGAGCATCTCGGTTGCGGCCGAGCAACTCCCCGGTCGTCTGCATGGTCCAGGCCACACAGTCCTCGACCTGTTTGGTTGAGTGAGGCTCGAAGAAACATTGACCGAAGAAGAACCAGGCGAAATCCTCGAGATGGTCGATCCAATAGCTCCGGTTGTACTTGGTCCAGTCCCCGGGAGGATCGGGCATCCCGAGCCGCACTTTCGACGGAGGTCGAGGTGAGTACGGCTGCTCGAAATGCTCGTCGATGAAATCGCCTCGCTCGGTTCCTTTCGGAACAACCCGTGCCGCCGGACCGAAGAGCACCGTTCCCAGCACGCGCTCGGGGTGGTTGGCGATGAGAGAAAGGGCGAACTGGGCGCCCTGGGACAGCCCTACCACCACGGCTGTGTCGGTATCGGTTGCGTCCATCACCGCGGTGGCATAGGCGTCGTGGGCGAAAACCCCGTAGGCCGCAGGATCGAGGGGGCGGTCCGACTCCCCGTTACCGGGAGGATCGTATGTGATCACGCGGAAGTGCCTGGCCAGATAGGGGATCTGTAGCTTCCAGAACCGGGAGTCGAGGATCATCCAGGTGGGGAGGAGCAAGATCGTCGGCGACCCGTCGCCATAGACCTCGTAGTGGATCCTGACGCCATCGTGGTCCACAAACCCGTCGTGGTCGGGATGCCTAGCCCTCATCCTCCGTTCCCTCCTCCAGGGCCCGGATCACCAAGCTGAGCTTGCGAAGCGCGGAGCGGGCGGGAATGGCAGCCTCGTCGATGTTGAGCAGGATCAGCGACTCGGCGCCGATGAAAGGCATGCCGGCCAGAGCCCCGACCTCGGCTGGCGTGAATGGTCCGAGACCTCCCAGCTTGGCCCCCGCTCTCTCGGCCACGGTCGTGAGAAGTCCGTACCAGCCCTGTAGCTGGCTCCACACTGCCTTGCCGATCTCGGGATCTGACCATCCTGCAGCGATCATCTCGTGGAGCACCCGGACGTAACCGGATGCCAGGTCGTCGTCGAGGTAGTCGCACGCCTGCTCCCACTGCCTCCAGATGGGAAGGTCTGAGTCGTACATCCGCTCCTGGCGCTCGAGCAGTAGGCGGTTCTCTTCTTCCAGCACCGCCAGGACCAGCTTCTGCTTTGACCCGAAGTGATAGTGGATCTGGCTGAGGGGCACCTCTGCCCGTATGGCGATGGTGCGGGTGGAGAGCCTGGCATACCCTTCGTCGAGCAGGACTCGCTTCGTGGCGGCCAGTATCGATCTCGCCGTGTCGCTGCGGTTGATCTGTTGGGTCATGTCGGTTCATCATACACCATTCGGTCGTTCGACCGAACGAATCTAAGTGCACAGATTCAGGTGCGTCAAGGGAAGCTCGCCCTCAGCCACCCGTGACGAAAGGAGTCACCTCACGCTCGTAGATGTCTCTCCCGGTCATCCCGTCGACATTCGACGGAGCGGCTTCGAGTCTCGAGAGGAACTCGGGCTCCAGGTCCAAACCGAGCACCTGGCGGGCCAACTCGGCCACCCGTCCGGCGTGGCGAAGGACGAAGACGGCCTCGAGACCAGAGATGTCGTCGAAGAACCAGCCACAAGAGGTGTACATCAACATCGCCGTGTGCTGGATCTCGAGCAGCCAGATCGCCGTATCCCGTTGCTCCGCGGTGAGGCCGGGTCGGGCCTGTATGTCGAGGAACTCGGATGCCGATCCTCCGAGGACGACCTCGATGTAGGCGTCCCTCGCCGCCCAGGGATCGTAGAACAGATCCGCCCCCAACTTCTCGAAGGGACCGATCAGCTGATCACGCAGCCAGTCGAGCGCCTCGCGCAGTGGGCCGCGCCATCGCTGGTGCCATTCGGGATGGCGTCCGGTGGAACAACCACAATTTGATCTCCACCGTTCGACCCCGTGGGCACAGCTCCATGAGCTGTCTTCGACGATGCTCGCATTCCTGGTGGCCGGGTGATCTGCCAGAAACTTGGCATAGTTGGTGAGACGGCCGGCCGGGTCGGCATCGATCATCTCGAGGGCGACGGCCAGGGCCATCTCACCATGCCGGTGATGGTGTCCGTAGGTCTCCCCGTCGGTTGCCACATGAACCAGCCGGGCTTCCCCACCTGTATCGCCTCCTGCCTGGATCAACCTCTCGGCCAGAGCCCGGCCGTCTTCGAGGATCCCGTTGAAGGCGATGTCGTGGGACAGCGCGCCGTCGTAGAAGAACACGGAGATGCTGCGCCCCTCGGGGAGGTCGATCAGATACGGGATCCGGGTGTCGATCCCTCCCCCCTCGGCCCCATTCCATGTACCGTCCTCGCCCTCCACCGCCGCTGCCTGGAACGGTGAGAGGACGGTGTAGGAAATCCCCTCCCGAGCCAGCAGATCGAGAGACTCGGTGTCGACCGCGGTCTCCGGAAGCCACATCCCCTCGGGCGTGCGGCCGAAGCGGTGCTCGAAGTCGGCGATGCCCCAACGCACCTGGGTCACCCGGTCCCGGTGATTGGTCAGGGGGAGGATGGTGTGGTTGTAGGCCTGGGCCATTGCCGAGCCATGGCCACCGTACCTCCCCGCCGAGGTGGCATCGGCACCCACGATGGCCTGGTAGGTGTCGGTTGCGCTCTCCTCCAGCCAGCTGAGCAGGGTGGGGCCGAAGTCGAAGCTGATCCGCTCGTAGGTGTTGACTGTGCGAGCGACGGCGCCGTTCTCGTCAAGGATGCTGGCATGAGTGTTGGCGGCATAGCATTCCTCGGTGATCCGCTCGTTCCAGTCGTGCCAGGGCGCAGCCGTGGGCTGCTCGGCGGTCTCACCGGTGAACGGGTTCTCCCTGGGCGGCTGATAGAAGTGCCCGTGGACACAGACGTAGTTGCTCAAAATCGGGACAAATGTAGGGGCGGAACGGCTCTATCCGGCCTTTTCCCGCGTCGGATGGTGCTTGAGGATGACCACCGCGAGCGGAGGCAGGGTGAGGTCGATGCTGTGCGGTCGTCCATGGTGGGGCACCGCCAGCGGGCCGGTGTCCGCTCCCCCGAGATTGCCCAGTCCACTGCCGCCGTAGGTCTCGGCGTCAGTGTTGAGGATCTCCACCCAACGACCGGGGCCGGAGACACCGATGCGATACGAATGGCGCGGCACCGGGGTCAGGTTGACGGCCACCAGCACCGTTTCGCCGTCACCGGACTTGCGAAAGTAGGCAAGCACGCTGTTGGCCGAGTCGTTGGGGACTGCCCATTCGAAGCCCCGCGGGTCGCAATCGAATTCGTGCAATGCGGGCTCTGATGAGTACACCCGATTCAGGTCGGTGGTCACCCGTTGCATTCCTCGATGTGGCTCATGTTCGATCAGATGCCATTCCAACTGGCCGTCGTGGGCCCATTCGGAGCGTTGTGCGATCTCGGCACCCATGAACAGGAGCTTCTTGCCAGGCTGGGTGTACATGTAGGCGAGAAGGAGGCGGAGGGTGGCGAACTTCTGCCAGTCGTCGCCGGGGAACTTCTCCACCAGAGCCCGCTTGCCGTAGACCACTTCGTCATGGGAGAGGGGAAGGATGAAGTTCTCACTGAATGCGTACACCGCCCGGAAGGTCAGCTCATGGTGGTGAAAGGTGCGATGGACCGGCTCCCGGGAGAGGTGGACCAATGTGTCGTGCATCCAACCCATGTCCCACTTGAGCCCGAAGCCGAGCCCACCGAGAACCGTGGGCCGGGACACCATCGGCCACGATGTCGATTCCTCGGCCATGGTCTGGGTGTCCGGAAAGTTGAGGTAGACGACCTCGTTTAGCCGCTTCAGGAATGCGATCGCCTCCAGGTTCTCCCGCCCACCGTGCACGTTGGGCAGCCACTCTCCTGCCTCCCGCGAGTAGTCGAGATAGAGCATCGAGGCCACGGCGTCGACCCGTAACCCGTCGACGTGATAACGATCGAGCCAGAACAGCGCATTGCTTATGAGAAAGGCCGGGACTTCGGCCCTCCCGTAGTTGTAGATATAGGTGTCCCAGTCGGGATGAAACCCGAGACGGGGGTCGGCGTGCTCGTAGAGATGGGTCCCGTCGAACATGCCGAGCCCGTGCTCGTCGGCAGGGAAGTGGGAAGGGACCCAGTCGAGAATGACACCGAGACCGGCCTGATGGAGGGCGTCGACGAGGGCCATGAAGTCTTGCGGGGTGCCAAAGCGGCTGGTGGGGGCAAAGTAGCCGGTCGTCTGATAGCCCCAGGATCCGTAGAAGGGATGCTCCATGACCGGCATGAATTCGACATGGGTGAACCCGAGGTCATCGAGGTACCCGGGAAGCTGTTCGGCGAGCTGGCGATAGGTGAGGTGGGCGCCGTCCGGGCCTCGTCGCCATGAGCCGAGATGCATCTCGTAGACACTGATCGGGGCGTCGAGAGCGTTGTGGACAGCCCTGGTCTTCATCCACCCGGTGTCGCCCCAGTCGTAGGAGAGGTCCCACACCTTGGATGCGGTCAGTGGTGGTGTCTCATGGTGGAACCCGAACGGGTCCGCCTTCTCGCCGACGAAGTCGCCGTTCGTGATCCGATACTTGTAGGCGGCCGCCACTCCCACTCCCTCGGCGAAGCCTTCCCAGATCCCGGAGACACCCCGGGCAGTCAGAGGGTTGGCCGTCGGGTTCCAGCCATTCCAATCCCCGATCACGGACACGCTGTCGGCGCTCGGTGCCCACACCGCGAATTGAGTGCCTCTCTCGGTGGGGTGGGCCCCCATCTTCTCGAACAGGCGGTAGTGGGTTCCCTCGTTCCAGAGATGAAGGTCGTCCTCGGTGAGGAAGCTGGCTGATTCCGGGGCGCGGCGGGGCAAACTCTCTTCCTGGCCGGTTGGTCCCCGAGTGTATCTCAAGAACCCCCTCCATCGCCTGCGGCGACGCCTCCCCCAACGCTCGCTGGGCTCCTGGGGGAGGAAACGCGCCGTCCGTTTCTCCCCCCGCAGGGGGTAGTACCCCCGAAGGGGGGAGGGGGTTCTGGCGGCACTGGGCCGGACGACCCAGACCAACCCTCTCCGAATCGTCAATGGGGAGAAAAGGCCTGGGTCTATTGACCTATTCGATGACTAGTCACCCCGCCGTTCCTGAGGACCATCCTCGTCGCGGGCTCCCGATCCGTCGATGAATTAGGGGACAGCACAGACAGACGAAAGGTTTCGACCATGGCATTCGCCACAGACACAACCGACCGGCGGCGGAGAAGGGCCCTCAGGGCCGCCACCCCGCTCGCCGCTCTCCTGGTTGCAGCCCTCCTCATCTGGCAGGGCAGCAACGCCGCCTTCAGCGCAACGACCGACAACACCAACGATGCCTGGGCAACGGGCAGCCTCGCCCTCACCAACAACGGCGGCGGGACCACCTACTCGGGCACCACGGCAGCACTCTTCACCGAGAACAACGTCAAGCCCGGCGACACCGGTGCCAAGTGCATCACGGTGCAGTCGGGTGGCACCCTCGCCGGCAGCCTCAAGCTGTACCGGGGGGCCGTCAGCGGGACCAACAGCGCCGCCCTGGCCGCGGTCCTCGACGTGACCGTCGACGCAGTGGCAGTCGGCTCGAGCACCAACGTCCAGGCCAACTGCACCGGCTACACCGGTGGCAGCGCGGGTGCGGTCTACAACGGCACTCTCAATGCAATGCCGTCGACATACGCCGCAGCCTCGGGCACAGCAGTGGCCGCAGGCACCCAGCGTGTCGTCTACCGCATCGGCTGGACCATCAACTCGGGCGCCACCAACAGTGTTCAGAGCTCCTCGGCCCAGGCCAACCTGATCTGGGAGATCAACTGACGATCGACCCACGACCGATCTGAGCTTGCCGGCCCTGGCACGGGAACTCCCGGGCCGGGGCCGGCAGCATTCAGATCGAAGTGGCGAGGCATCCCATGACCGCAATCACAGAGCCCATCCGAAGCGAAGTCCAGAT
>CAZRID010000047.1:0-13810 GCA_964600055.1 uncultured Acidimicrobiaceae bacterium | reverse complement strand
TGACCCCACCCCGTCTGCCGTCGTCGGAGCTCCCTGCGCCCAAGCCCCAGGTGAAACCGGCTCCCAAGCCGGTGGCGCCAACCCGACGTGACGTGACGCGGAGCCTCGAGGAAGTGACCCCCCCTCTGGACGATGACTTGACGGGTAAGACCCTGCAGACCCCTCCCATGGAGCTCAAATCGCCACCGCCCAAAACCTCTCAGGAGTTGGTCGACGAGGCCCGCAAGAAATGGGGCGGGAACAGACCTCGTTAAACGGCCCGCAGATCGACTGCTATAGCCCGGCCGCCGCCAGCCGGCGGGCCTTACGCACTTCAGCCGCAAACGCGGCCCGACGGGCCCGCAGGTCGTTTGAGACATCGATCAGGTCCCGGTTCCTGGCAAGGGCCAGCGCCGACTTGAACAGCACCTGGCTGGCACTCTCGCCTGAGATGAGCCGCTCTTCGATCCGGTACATGCGTGCCCGGTCGAGACAGGCCCTGAGGAACGACTTCTCGTCGAACTTGCCCTTCATTGCTTCCAGCTCGTCGCCGACTATCTGATAGGCGTCGAGGAAGGGGAGCACTGCCCAATAGGCGACATGGGAGCCCATCTTGGCCAGGACTTCACCGGGCCCGGTGGTGGTGAGGACGCTCTCCCAACCGGGCACGTCGATGGCGATGTCCCGGTCGATATAAGCGAGGAACTGCTCCTTCTCCGGAAAGAAGAACTCGAATTTGAGCAGGTCGCGATAGGCGAGCAAGGCGTCCTGCACGGCCTGGGGTCGCTCGTCACCAGTCTCGGCGACGGAGCCGACGGCCATCTCGGCCAAGGCGCGGTTGACGAAGAAATGGACGATCACGTTTCGGTAGTAGGAGATCCGGATCATCTGCTCGTCGCTCAGCCAGAACACCTTGCGCCCCAGAGCCTCGTGCCTGCTCAGGTTGTCGTTCTCGGCAAGCCATTCGAGCACTGCTTCGACCCGGCCCGGGTCCCTCGGGTCGAAGTCCTCGGTGGTCGGGATCTCCCTGGCCGTGGCGAACTCGAGCAGGCGGCGGGTGTCATCCGATACCTGCTCGACCGTGCGTGATGCCCCTCGCGCGGCGAGAAGGGCCACGCTGACCAGTGCGGTGGGCGTGACCGGAGTGACCTGGCCGATGCGGTACATGACCTCGAAGGCGACCTTCTGGAGACCGATCGAGGTCTCTTCCTGGTCCCCGTCGATGGATCCCAACATGGTCCTGACCGACACCGGCTCACCGAACCTGATGTAGATGTCGCCATACCGTCGGCGTAGGGAGCGGACCGCCCGCAGCAGCCATCCGATCGACTCCCTCTCCTTTTCCTTCCCTTGCGCCTCCCGGGCGTAGTCGGGGACATCCTGGATTTGGTCGTAGGCGATCGAGACCGGGACGAGCTGGATGTCGTCGGCCTTTCCTCTGCGAAGTGAGTCGACCACATAGCTCAAGAGCCCGAGACGGGGAGGCATCAGTTTCCCAGATCGGGATCTTCCGCCCTCCATGTACCACTCGAGCGGGAACCGCTTCTCCACCAGGTAGTCGAGGTAGGCGCGGAGTACGACCTTGTACAGCAGGTTGTCCTTGAACGTGCGACGGATGAAGAAGACCCCGGTGCGTCGAACCAGTGGGCCGATTGGGAAGAAGTTGAGGTTGATCCCACCGGCGGTGTGATTGGGGGGAAGGTCGTTCTCCCAGAGCATGAACTGGAGGCTCAATCGGTCGAGATTCGACCGATGAGAGGGGAGAAAGACGATGGGGTGCCCCTCGCCGAGGGCGGCGAGCCGCTTCACCTCGTCGTCGGAGTACTTGATGTCACCGTAACCCTGGCTGTACAGCTTGTGGATGGCGTTGGCGATCAGATCGATGACGTATGGCGAGTGGGTAGCGGCGATCTCCCGCAGGTATTGCTCTGCCTTCTCCCTCGCCACCGGCGGCGACATCCCCGATTCGGCGGCCGCGGCGTCCACCGCATCGAGGAACTCTCTCCGTGAGAGGATGGCCTCGGGTACGAACCTCGGGATCTTGTAGCGGTTGCCACGTAGTTTCCGCTCGGCCCGGTCGAGGACCAGCCATGCCCTTCTCGTCACATAGCTCGTGATCGAGTCGACCTGCCCGGACACCTGGTAGTCGTCGGCGAGATCCGAGGCGGTGGCGCCTGTGGCTGCGATGAGGCGGACCCGGTCGCGTCGGGCGATCCGGATCCATCTCGCCCGAAGCCCGCGCGGATCACGCGGGTCGCCCGGCTGGAGTACATCCCACCAGCTGACAGTTCTCCGCCCGTTCTTCTTCGGGGCCATCCACAGGACACGCAAGGGAATCAGAAACGGGTCGGCGGCAGAGCCGAGGATGCGCCCCAACTGTTCGAGTTCTCCCCCCTTCCCACGCCGCGAAGAGGCAACTCTCACCGTCGTGGGGTCTCCGCCTACTTCCCGGTCCAGCCACTGTCTCAGCAGGGATGCCTCGTAATCGGTCGACGCATCCAGCAGATAGACCGTCGGCGAGCCATGTGGGCCGATGAGCAGTTCGTTGGGTGTCACCGATTTCCTGGGCACGGCTCCACTCTATTTGGCTGCCACAATCGGTCCTCGTGCGGATCGTGCTTCAACGTGTCTCCCGGGCCTCGGTGCGTGTCGAGGGGGAAACAATCGGATCGATCGAGGAGGGTGTTGTGATCCTGGTCGGGATCGAGCCCACCGACACGGCCGAGGACGTCGATCGCGCAGTTGAGAAGATTGCCAACCTCAGGGTCTTCGCCGACGAGCAGGGTCTCATGAACCGATCTCTCCTCGACATAGGCGGCTCTGCGTTGGTCGTCAGCCAGTTCACCCTGTTCGGCGATGTGCGTAAGGGACGTCGTCCCTCATTCGTCGGCGCAGCAGCCCCGGAAATGGCCGAGCCATTGGTCGATCGTTTCGTCGAGATGTCGAGGGGGGCCGGGATCCGAACCCAGACCGGGATCTTCGGGGCGGCAATGGAGGTCGAGCTCGTCAGCGATGGCCCGGTCACCATCCTCCTCGAGGTCAGCCAGGGACGGGTGACCTGACCGGGTGTCGGGCGTCGTACCAGTGCTTCCTGACCAGTATCAGGCTGATCCCGACCGCGGCCAGGAGCAGCAGACGCTGGTCCTCGACACCCCAGGCATCACCCATTCCGAGCTGGTCCCAGGCGAGGGCGCCGACGATGAGAACACTGAGACCGATGAGGGTCCCCTTGCCCGTGGACCTCGTCAACGCCGAGGTGAGGATGAGGATCCCGAGAGCTACCGGGAACATGACCGGCCAGGTCCCGAGCAGCACGCCAGCGGAGATGCCTAGGCCCTTGCCACCCCGAAAGCCCAACCAGATGTTGTACACGTTTCCGGCGATGGCTCCGAGCCCCGCCGCCACCGCCCCGGAGTCATCCCCGATGGCAAAGCCCGCCGCCACGGCTGTCACCCCTTTGACCACCTCGACGATCAGGACGATGAGGGCAAGCTTGAATCCTCCGAGCCTCCTTGCATTGTTGGCGCCGGGGTTTCTCGAGCCGCCGTCTCGCAGGTCGACTCCCCACAGACTTCCCAGCCAGACCGCGGTGGGGATGGAACCGATGAGGTACCCCACCACAAACGCGACAACGGTCACCGATCACCCACCTCTTGTTGGCCTGGCTCACAGAAGCGGAGAAAGTCGCATCGCCGGCACCAGTCACCGGGTGTTGGCTCGAACTCGCCATTGTCGATTGCACCGGTCAATCGCTCGAGGTCCCGCTCGGCCTGGCCACGCCATGGTTCGTCGGCGCGCTCGGTCTGGACCGTCAGAGCACCTCCAAGGTAGGCGAAGGAGACGTCGATCTGATCCGGTTTGTCCACCCCGAAGTCGACCTTGGTGACAGCGATCGCATAAGCCTGGAGCTGGACCTTCAACGACGGATCGTCCTTGGGCCGCCCACTCTTGAAGTCGACGATCTCCCAAGATGCCCCGTCGCGGTAGATGGCGTCGATGCGACCACGAACCTGATAGCCGTTGCTCAGCTTGACCGTGAACGGCGCCTCCACCAGGTCGGCCTTCTCGGTCCCGTAGCGCGACGCGAGGAAAGCCTTGAAGCCGCCCGATCCCGCCGCCTCGTCGCTGACGTCGTAGAGGTCAGGCTCCAGTTGCTCGAAGGGGACCTGGCCTCTCTGGTAGAGCTCGATGCGCCGGTGGAGCTCGGTCCCTGCCACGGCCGCCGGGTTGCGACGACGGGGGAGACGGTCGATCTCGGACCAGAAGAATCGTTTCGGGCATTGGGCATATGTCACCAGCCCGGTCACCGAGACCGTTCTCGAATCGGAGACCACTTCCCGTGGCACCTCGAGCAGGCTGAGCTCGAAGAGCGTTTCGCGGAGATCATCGACCCGATCCACGAATTCATCGGCAATGCCGAGCTCGGCAGCTCGACCCAACATTGCATTCTCTTCTGCCACGGCTTGCCTCAGGGCCCCATCCCATCCCTTCTCGAACAGGGGGTCGGGTGTGTCACCGGAGGAATCGCGCTGCAACAGGTTCGGTCTCGGTGTCTCCTCGGCGTGGCCCTCGTTGCGGCTCATCGGATGCTGTTCGACCAGTTCGAACAACTCGGAGGGCTTCTTTGGATTCACGCTGGGCTCGGGAAGGCCGTACCAATAGGCACCGGTGACGATGAGCGTCGACCGTGCCCTGGTAGCCGCCACATACGCGACCCGCCACTCCTGGAGGCTGTTTCGACGACGGAAGTAGTCGGTTCTTTCCTTCTCATCCGTCGGCATGTCGTCGAGCGTGTCGTCGATCCGATTCTCCGCCGGGAGGTGCTCGGGAAAGCGAAACGGGTCAGGGAATTGACGGGAGCCGCCCGGAAAGTTCCCGCCGGTGACTGCGGGGATGGCCACCACATCCCACTCGAGGCCTTTGGCTCGATGCACCGTGACCAACGTCACCGCTTCCTCTCCAGAGAGATGCGCCGAGTCCAACTCCTCGGCCGGCTCGTCCTGCATCGCCTCGAGATACTCGAGAAAGGCAGACAGCGAAGGACGTCCTTTGAGTGGGCTCCACTCCTCGGTGAGGTCCAGTAGTCGATAGAGGTTGAGCCGTGCGGTGGTCCTCTGGTTGGCCGGCAGCGACTCGATGTCCTGCCAGGCGTGGGTCAGGTCGAGCACGAGGCGGCACACCTCGACCAGGCTCATACCTTGACTCTCGGTTAGCACTTCCCGGTATACGTCCAGGAAATGGGTAAACGCTGCTCTGGCTTCCGGCCGGAGGCCGTCGATGGAGTCGATGTGCTCGAGCGCCTCGAGCAGGGTCACTCCTGGTACGGCATCGGCGTCCAGATGGGTGTCGACCCCTGCCAGCCACCTGGTCAAAGGGGCAATGTCCGCCAAACCGAGGCGATAGCGGCTTCCGAACAGGATCTGCACCAGCGCCGGCGAGTCGCCGGGCCGGTCGATGACGGTGAGCCACGCCCTGAGATCGGCGACCTCGGGCACCGATAGCAAGCCACCGAGGTTGGCCACCTCGACCGGTATGTCGTGGCGGGCCATGGAGTCGACCACGGCCGCAAAGTCCTTGTTTTTCCGGAAGAGGACGGCCATCTCCGACCAGGGAACTCCGTCTTCGTGAAGGGTCTCGAACTTGCGGGCAATCCAATCGGACTCGGCCAGAGCGTCGGTCGCCCAATGAGTGATCACCTGGCCGGTCAGGGTTGGGTCGTGTGATTCGAGAGCTTCGGCTTCGGGGTTGGCGTGACTCCGGATCTGGTTGGCGACCTCGAGTATCACCGGGGCGGAGCGGCGGTTGAGGGTGAGGGCGCGCTCGTGGGCCAGGCCCCCGTCCGGTGGCCGAAAGTGCTGGGGGAAGAGCTCGAAGTTCTCGGCCGATGCCCCGCGCCACTCGTAGATCGTCTGATCCTCGTCACCGACTGCGATCACCGGGAATCCATCGTCGAAGATCGTGGTGAGCAGGGTGCGTTGTGCCGGGTTGGTGTCCTGGTACTCATCGAGCACCACCACCTGGTACCGATCCCGTATCTCCTTCGCCAACCTGGGGTGCTGGGTCAGCAGTTCGGTGGAGAGAGTGACGAGGTCGGCATAATCGACGATGCCGAGCCGACGTTTGTCCACGTCGTACCGCTCCAGGGTCTGGAGCATCTCGACTCGTGGGGCCCATATGTCGTCGGAGGCGTCGGCGACCGCAATGAGGCTCGCAGGGCTCAAGAGATGGTCGCCGAGCCGGTCTCCGAGCGTCCTGATCTTGTCCAACCATCCGGCGTTGGTTATGTCGACGTGCTCGTAAGACGTGTGGTGAAACGTCTCACTCAGTAGCTGTCGGGAGAAGGTGGGGGTGATAACCCGCACCCGGTTGTCGACCCCGGCCAGGGCGCCGAACTCGGACAGAACTTGTGCGGCGAACCCGTGATAGGTGTGGACCTCGGCCTGTCGCCCCTCGTCGACCATCGTTCCGAGAAATGACTTGACCCTATCCGCGAGCTCGGATGCCGCCTTGTTGGTGAAAGTGATTCCGAGGATCCGTTCGGGGTCCACCCCATGGTTGTTCACCAGGTTGGCGATGACCAGGGCGACGGTGGTGGTCTTGCCGGTTCCCGCGCCGGCCCTGATCCGGATGGTGTCCAGACCGAGGTCGAGGATCTCCTGTTGTTCGGGGGAAGGCTTCAACACGCTCACGGGAGAAAGGCCCCTTGCCCTTCGGGCCATGCCGGACAGGAGAGGCGAAACTCGCATCGGTCGCATCTGGCATTCACCCGTGGCTCCCAGATCTCGTCCTGAATCGACCTCGTCACCTCCTCCATCTTCTCCCGGACTTCGGCGAGCAGATCCATGTCGAGGGAGCGTGTGGCCAGTGACTTGCCCGTGGTCCGGGGGAACCACATCTGGGCCTCCACGACCGGCTCGTTGAGCTCGTCGGCCACCGCAGTGGCATAGAAGGCGAGCTGGATCGAGCGCTTGGCATCGTTGATGGCGGTCGCGGTCTTTGATGTCTTGTAGTCGATGACCTTCAGACCGGCGGCAGTTCGCTCCAGGCGGTCGATGTAGCCCACCCACCCGACATCCCCGATCACCGCTTCGACTTTCTTCTCCAACTCGACCGGTGTCCCATTGCTCGGCCACAACTCATAGAGCCTGATCATCGCCTCGCGCGCATGCTTCAACCACGCTGCGTTGAGCTGGGGGGTGCCGAAGTCGGCGGTCGCCCATTCCTTCTCGAGATGGCTCAACGCGTCATCGATGTCGGCATGGGACTTCCCGGTGCCGACGACTTCGCGCTCGGCCGCCTCGAGGGCGGAGTGGACGTGGGTGCCGAGGGCGGCATAGGGCGATGACGACTCACTGAGTCGTAGACGCCGCTCCAGCGCGTATTTGCGAGGGCAGGTGTCATAAGAGTCGGCCTGGCTCGGGGACAGTTTCAAGTCGGGCCCGAGGATGGGTGTGTCAGGGCCCCGAGCGGGCACCCCGGCGAAGGCGAGGGGATTCCACCAGGGCTCGGATGGGTGGGCGAGGATTTGCACTGCCGCCAAGCGGTCGACGGTCGGTGCCGCCGGGTCGAGCAGGGTTCGTCTCAACCGCACCTCGGCCTCGGCCAGGGTGACCGGTGGTCCGGGGTTCTCGGCTGGTGGGCCGAAATTGCCCTCCCGAGATGGGTCGGCAGCTGCCACCAGGAACCGGGACGGTCGATGCTGGCCCTGATCGACCCCGGCCGAGGTCGCGGTCCAAACCACCCTGAGCTTGGCCCGGGTCATCGCGGTGTAAGCGAGACGCATCTCCTCCTGGACCTGGAACAGGTGCTGCGCCTCGGGATCCGTGGTGCGCTCGGGGGAAAGCAGCTCCGGGCGCAACATCCTGCGTCCCCGGCGTAGGTCGGGAAAGACCCCCTCCACGGCGTTGGCGATATAGACGACGTCGAACTGGAGCCCTTTGGCCTGATGAAGGGTGGTCAGGGTGACCTGCTGGCCCATGACACGGTATGGGAGCAGGGGCGTCGACTCGATCCCTTCTTCATCGCTGAGCTCGAACACACGGGCGAGGGTCACATCCGGGTCCCGTTCCGCCTGACGCTCGAGCACCTGGGAAAACGAGGTGAAGGCCTGGCGCCATTCATCCCGGTCCGGGTCGAGGACGATCCGCTCCAGTTCGTCGAGTCGGGTCCATAGTTCCCAAAAGCCGTCGATCGCCGACATCGACGACCACCACTCAGGATTGTTGAGCAAGGCAGCGAGACCGGGGTTGGACGGAAGTTCCGTCCCGAGGACCGTTGGCCAGGCATCCCAAGTGCGACGACGGGCTCGAAGGATTTCGCGTTCTTTGCCCAGGGTGATGGCCACCAGCGGGCCGAGCAAGATCCGTCTCATCGCACGGTCCGCCTCGGCCGCTTCGCCCGGGGTGACGAGAGGGATGGCACCACCGAGACTCGCCACGGTCACGAGGTCGCTGATCATCCTTACCGCCGGATGCTCCACCAAACGGGACTCGGGGGGATCGTGGGGTATCCCCCTGCGATCGAGCGCCCGGCTCAGCCCGTTCAGCATCTCCCGCTTGGACCTGACCAGGACCGCGATGGATGACGGATCGACATTTTCGACCCTGATCGCATGCTCAATGTCCCTGGCGATCCACTCCGCCTCAGCCGTCTCCTGGTCGAAGACATAGGTGTCCACACGACCGGGATGACCGGCCGGCGTCACCGGGCCTGCCGAGCCCGGGAGCTCTCCTGATGAGACGATACGGAGGGCGGATTCGAGGATATGCGCCGGGACCCGAAGACTCCGGCCGAGAACGATCCGTTGGGCATCGGGGTGATCAACGCCGAATCGTGCGATGTTCCTCAACTCGGCGCCACGGAACGAGTAGATCGATTGGTAGGGATCCCCGGCCACGGTCAGGTTGCCGCTCGGCAAGGCGAGCAGCCGCGCGATCTCGGCCTGGACCGGGGATGTGTCCTGGTATTCGTCGACGACCACGTAGCGATAGTTCCGGGCGAGGTTCTGGCCTTCGAGTGTGCCGAGCAGGGCAACCGCCGAGACCAGCATGGTCCCATAGTCGGTTCTCTTCGATTCCTCGAGCGTCTGTCGATAGCGCCGGAACAGACCAGGTATCCCTCTCCAATCGGCTCGGGCTGCCGCCCGCTCATCGAGGTCGTCGGGGGAGAGCAGTCGCTCCGAGCATCGCATCATGAAGTCGGCGACCTCGGCGGCGAACGCAGGCGTTGACAGGATCCCCCGGTACATGACCGGCCAGTCGTCAGGCTTCTCGGTGGTCAACAGCTCGCTCACAATCCCGATCTGTTCGGGTGTGGTCAGCGGGATGGGTCGCTCGTCCGACGTTGCCTCGAGCAGGCGGAGGGCAAGCGAGTGAAAGGTCGAGGCATAGATCGGCATTCCCGACCCGCCCAAGGCCTCGTCGATCCTCGCCCGAATCTTGGCGGCGGCCCGACGGGAGAAGGTGAGCAGCGCAACTTGATCACGTCCGGCTTTGCCGGTCCCGATGATGCCTGAGACACGTCGCACCAGGAACTCGGTCTTCCCCGTACCCGGTCCGGACACAACGATCTGGGGACCATCGGCTTCGGCCAGGACTTGGTCCCAGTCTCCGGGCTCGACCCGAATCTCCCTCACAGACACCTGGTGATCGTAGGGATCAAGCCGCCTCCGGGAGTGCGGCGGTTACTTCCACCAATTCGGCCTCGATCCCGAGACTTGCCAGATATGCCACCGGGTCGGTGAACGGGTCGATCGTCTGGTCGTTTTTGTTCTGCTTGGCTCTGTTGAAGAAGCTCATGTGGGACAAGGTACGGGGTGGGTGTGACAGAAACCGCGAGAGCCGTTCCGGCGCATAGGATGGGCATTCGTGCGTCTAACTGAAACGGAGAGCCCGGTGACCACTTCCGTCGGCAACGAGTTCGATTCACCGATGTACAAGGAGGCCGTCGGCCAGTTCGACCGGGTGGCCAAACTCATGGGTTTGGACGACAACGTGGCCGACCGACTGCGGGCTCCTCAAAAGGCGACCGTAGTCAGCTTTCCGTTCCGCCATGACACGTATTCCGAGGTCGAGACGCTCTTCGGTTACCGGGTGCAACACCTCACCACCATGGGCCCGACCAAAGGGGGAATCCGCTTCGCCCCCGACGTCGACTTGGGCGAGGTTTCGGCTCTCGCCATGCTGATGACCTGGAAGTGCTCGATCGTGGGTCTCCCTTTTGGTGGGGCGAAAGGTGGGGTTCGGGTCGACCCTATGGGTCTGTCGAGGGCCGAGCTGCAGCGGGTCACCCGCCGGTTCACGATGGAGATCATCAACGTGATCGGTCCTGAGACCGATATCCCGGCCCCTGACCTCGGCACCAACGAGCAGGTGATGGCCTGGCTGATGGACACCTACTCCCAGCATGTCGGTCACTCGGTCCCAGCGGTTGTTACCGGGAAGCCACCCGCCCTAGGGGGCAGCATCGCTCGACGCGAGGCAACCGGCCGGGGGCTCATGTTCCTCGTGCCCCAGGCTGCGGGGGTCAGGGAGCTGGATCCCAAGGACGCCACCGTTGCCATTCATGGGTTCGGCAACGTTGGGAGGTATGCAGCCATTGCCGGTCACCAGATGGGGCTCAAGATCGCCGCGGTGTCAGACATATCCGGCGCTATCTACAACCCTGACGGTCTCAATGTCGATGCGGTCGCCAAGTGGGTCGACGAGAATCGCTTCCTCGAAGGCTATCCCGATGCCGATGCCCTCGAGGGAGACAAGATCTTTGGCCTGCCAGTCGACGTCCTGGTCCCGGCTGCGGTCCAGAATGTGATCCGGGGCGACAACGCGGGCGAGATCCAGGCCTCGATCATCATCGAGGGTGCCAATGGGCCGACCACCCTCGAGGCCGACGACATACTCCGGGACAAGGAAGTCCTGATCATCCCCGACATCCTGACCAACGCGGGTGGCGTCACCGTCTCATATTTCGAATGGGTGCAGGATGTACAGAAGTACTTCTGGACCGAGAACGAGGTGGTGGCCCGCCTGCGAGAGATCATGACCAGGGCGTTCAGCGACGTGCACAACATCGCAATCAGCGAGGACGTCGACCTGAGGAGCGCCGCCTTGATCAAAGGCATCCGCAAGGTGGCAGACGCCAAGCTGGTCCGGGGGATCTTCCCCTAACCGACTTCGGTGAACGCGGGGCAAATCTCCTGGAAGGAGCACCAGTTGCACAGTGTGCCTGGTCGGGGCGGGAAGGTCTGCGTGGCGAGGGCACGGTCGATGGCGTTCCACAAGGCGCGGAGCTGGCTGTCCATGGCGTCGAGTTGGCGATCGTCGATGTCGAGGCGGTAGAGGGTGGGGCCGTTGAGGTAGAGGAGTCTCAGCTCCTTCGGCGTTTCTCCAGTGCCACGGCGGATAAGAAGGGCGTAGATCTTCAGCGCGAAGAAGGCGGGGAGGGCGAATCTCTCCGGCGGGGCCTTTCCCGTCTTGTAGTCGGTGATGACCAGACGCCCGTCATCGTCGCGGTCGATGCGATCGAGGATTCCCCTGATTGTGATCCCGTCGAGATCCTCCAGCATGTCAAGTTCGCGGTCGACAGGGTCGAAACTGGTCGGGTCTTCGATGCTGAAGTAGTTGGCGAGCAACTCCAGGGATTCGACACCCCACTGCCGCTCCTCGTCGGTGTTGTTGAAGAGCTCGTCGAATTCCTCGCTCCCACGAAGCTCGGTCCAAGCCTCACGAAAGAGGTCGTAGAGAAGTTCGGGTGAACGCTCAGTCGATGGATGATCGAACAATCGCTGGAGAGCGAGATGTGCCGTCGTTCCCCTCGCCTGATAGACCGATGTCGGCTCGGGCAGACGATCGATGGCCCGGAACTTGAACAGTTGCGGGCAGGTCTTGAAGTCTCCGGCCCGGCTGGGGGAGAGGGTCTGGAGGGGGGCCAATTCCAGTTCGACAGTCACGATGGTGAGTGTAAGTCGGGCCTGTGACAGGAATGGGTAGTTCGACCGGAGCTCAGGTCGGTGTCGGGGGGTAAGACGCGAAAAGTACTCCTAGGCCGCGAAATCTAGGTCCGGATATGGCTTGACGCTGCCCGGCCGCTTTCGTACTTTGCGCTTTACCGGCACGGGTTCGCCCGAGTCGGGGAAGGAGAGACTTCGGTCCCTCTGGATCGCCACCTGACCGGGGGCCCGCTTTCCTGGTCTTGTGGCATTGAGAGCCCCGAGAGGGCTGAGGCTTCGGCCAAAGCTCCCTCGGGGTTTCTCGCGTCTTGCGTCTCGTGTGCAGCCAGCCACCCTCACGGTGGGTCGTTGCACACGCCGACCCACTAAGGGGTCAACTCGTAGAACCTGAAGAATCCGGCTTCGCCGACCGGGCGGAAGGCGGTGAAGCCGGCCTGCTCCGCGTAGGACTGAAGTTTGGAGGGGCGCATCACGGTCCCGGTGCCGACCGAGGGTTGTGCGGAAAGCCCGTCGGGGAGACAGACCAGAATGCTGAACCCGTACATCAGCTTCTCGAGGTCGTCGCCTTTCCCGTTGAAGGTCTCGCTTACGGCCTCGTCCATGATCACCACCAGACCGTCGTCTTTGACCATGTCACGCATGGCGGCCAACACCGGTACCGGTTGGGACATGTCGTGGATGCACTCGAAAGCAAGAGCCACGTCGTATTCCTCACCACCAGACCGGGTGACGAGATCGTCGGTGCTGAAAGTCGCCCGGTCGCTCAACCCTGCGGCTCTGGCGTTCTGCAACGCCATATCGATCGAGGGGACATCGATGTCGAAACCTCGGAATGTCGCCGCGGGGTAGGCGCGGGCGAGAGCCAGGGTGGACCATCCGGCGCCACAGCCGACGTCGGCGACCCGGGCCCCGGGACGCGAAAGCAGTTCGTGGACCGGTCCCAGGCCGGCAAAGACCCCGGCGAGCTCGGAGTCGAAGAACGGGCGGTTCATATCGGCCTGGCTCTCGCGCATGTCCTGGCCGAAGACGTCCCATGAGACACCTCCCCCAGAGCGATAGGCGTCGAGGAGGAGGGCCATGTTCTCACCGGCGGTGGACAACATGCGGGCGAGTGGGGCCAGGTAGAAGCCGCTGGTCTCGTCGGCGAGGACCTGACGGTGCGAGTCGGGAAGGCTGAACATGGGGTCTTCGCCGGTTAGGTCGACTTCGAGAATCCCACAGGTGGCCTGCTGCTCCAACCACTCCCGGACATACCGTTCGTCGGCCCCGGTCGCGGCGGCGAGGCTCATGCTTGTCATGGCATCCTGGATGAAGGCCCGGTAGAAGCCGAGCCGATCGCCGAGGTGAATCGAGTAGATCTCGGCGGCGCCGAGTGCCGATGCAAAGACCCGATCGGCGAACTCCTCTGCTGTGTTTGACATGGGACGCCCTTCGTCAAGTCGGAAATTACGCCGCGAACCTAATCAGGCAGAGCCCTTTGGGCCGCCCGCGAAAACGTAACCACAGGTCGCGAAAAACAAACAAGGCATCGAGTTGCCTGCATCAGGGTGCTCGTCTACGTTTCCCGTCACGCCGCAGGGGAAACCCGGTGGCGGACCCGGATCGAGAGGTGCGGATTGGTGAGAGCCACGCCGAGGCCGCGATGTGGGTACCCAGAGCCACTGGGAAACTGAGGGCACTGGGGACGGTCGGAAGATCGGACGGGGATCCTTCGGGATCGTCGAGCGGTAGTCCGAGCGGCGGGTCTAACGACTCGTAAAAATCTTCTCGGAGACGAGAGGAAGCGATTTTCGGATCGCACCCAGCCAGCGGCTTCGGCCACTGGCAGGACTCCACCCGGAGTTGGGTCCCCGGCCCGACACCGGATGGACGAGAGTCCCGAGA
>CAZRID010000046.1:5539-14047 GCA_964600055.1 uncultured Acidimicrobiaceae bacterium | reverse complement strand
TCGGAATGGGTTATCGATGGCGGCGCAGTTCTCGGCCCGGTAATCGACCTTCCCCCACAAACAGCCCTCGAATCCTCTTCGTGAGCACCTATCCCCCGACCCGTGGCGCAGCTGCAGTTCGAGACGCATGACCCCATGCTCTCGGACGAAAGAGCCGACCGATTCCTGCGCCTCGAGTCATCTGACTAGGCGATCGAGGTGACTCCTAGGAGTTCCGCCCGACGGGATCTGAGCTACGAACGGTGGTCGAACCAACGAGATCGTGCACTGAGCTGCACTCCGCACTGGCCGGGAACTCGCTGTGGTGAACCACGCTCAAGTGCTGATGCCTAGCGCGGACTGACCTCTAGAGTTCGCGTGTTAGAACGACCTTGAGAGCGCCAGTGTCCGCCGCGCGGGCGAATACGTCGTACGCCTCCATGAAGTCGTCGAGTACGAACTGGTGCGTCGCGAATAGGCCGGCGTTGATCTGGTGGTTTTCCATCAGGCGCAGCAGGGTCGGGGTGGAGTAGGTGTCGACGAGACCCGTGGTGATCGTCAGATCGCGGATCCATAGCTCCTCGAGGTGGAGTGTCGCCGGCTTGCCGTGTACGCCAAGATTTGCGACATAGCCTCCGGGACGAACCAGGCGGGCAGACAACTCGAAAGTATCAGGGACTCCGACAGCCTCGATCGCCACGTCCGCCCCTAGACCGTCTGTCAGGTCGAGGATCCGTTCCACAGGGTCCTCGTTTGCGTTGTTGATCAACACATCCGCACCGAAGCGCTTGGCTGCGTCGAGACGTGCGTCTGCGATGTCGATGGCGACCACATGTGCGGGGGTATACAGACGAGCTCCGAGGATCGACGCCAGTCCAATCGGGCCCGCCCCGACGATGGCAACTACATCACCGGGCTTGACCCGACCATTGAGGACTCCGACCTCATAGCCAGTCGGCAAAATGTCGGCGAGCATCAGAACATCCTCGTTGCTCACCGCTTCCGGAACTTTGTGAGTCGACGTGTCGACGAAAGGAACTCGGACGAACTCGGCGCGTGCCGTCGATCTTGTGACCGAGAATCCAACCACCACCACCGATGCACTGTCCATAGCGAGCCTCGCGGCAGAAACGACAAGCTCCACAGGAGGTGATGCACGACACGAGCACCCGATCACCCGGGACGACATTCTTCACTCCTGCGCCCACGGCCTCAATGGTGCCGACCGCTTCATGGCCAAGGATTCGGCCGTCCGTGACCGCAGGCACATCTCCTTTGAGGATGTGTAGATCGGTGCCACAGATTGTCACGGCATCGACCCGCACGATCGCATCTGTGTCTTCCTGGATAATGGGCTTGGCCACTTCTTCCCAAGCCTTTTGCCCCGGGCCGCGGTAGACGACCGCTTTCATGGTTGCTCCTTTGTTCGGGCTTCCTCGAACGTAAGTCGCAGCCCTGTTCCCTGCCAGGGCCAATAGTCCCAACGACCGAGTGACTAGGAGATGACGTCAATCGTCTGAAGCCCACTCGTCTTCGGGCTCCGATTCGGCTCGATAGATTTCCCGCTGGCGGGCGTCGGCACGCCCCACAGAGCCACCTTTCAAACCGGGTCGGAGTCGGAGATATGACGCCTGATCGCACCGAAAGCGAAGAGCAAGGTGCTTCACGAAGGAGTTCGCTTTCCTCGTCGAGCGACTCTGATTTCAGCGGACGACGGATTGCCGCGTCATTGATGGCCGGGGCGCCTCCGATTTGCGACGGCTCTACTTCGATCCGACATGCGAGCAAGCTGATGGCAGACCATCGTGCGGTCTTGGTCAGGACTCCATCTGGTTACGGGATCGTCACCGACTCCGACCTTCGCCGGCGGGTTCTATCTGCAGGGCTTTCACCGGACCGGCCGATTGCCGACGTAATGACCTTTCCCGTTCATGTCGTTGACCGGGAAACGCTGGAGGACGACGTGGTGCTCGAGATGTTGGAATTCGGGGTCCACCACCTCCCGGTTGTGGAGGGCGAAGCGGTGATCGGGATGGTGTCAGACCTGGACCTCTTAGGTGCCAAACGTCGCTCGCCCTTTGACCTCCGTAGCCGAATCGATTCTGCCGTGACTTCAGCCGACCTCGCCGAGATCGGGCGGAGCTTTCCACACGTTGCCGTTGATTTGTGGAAGGCAGGTGTCGATGCTGAACACATCGGGCTGTGGTCCGGCGCTCTGACCGACCGGCTCACCGCGCGCCTCTTGGATATTTGCGTTGATCGCCTTGGTCCTGCTCCGGTGGGGTGGGCATGGCTGGCACTCGGAAGTTTGGGAAGGCGCGAACAGGCTCTCACGGCCGATCAGGATCATGCCCTGATTTACGACAACGAGGGTGAGGGTCACGACGACTACTTCGCTGAGTTGGCGCGGGAGGTCGTCACTGGTCTTGCTGCTTCGGGCTTTCCCAAGTGTGAGTCGCGAGTGATGGCAACTGAACCTGCTTGGAGAATGTCGCTGGGAGACTGGCTGAGCCGCCTTGATCAATGGATGGCGGAGCCAGACCGCCTCTACGGGTTCTTGTCGGGAATCGTGTTCGACTACCGAAGGATCGCAGGAACCCTCAATATCGTTCCCGATCTCGATCGCATGGCCCAGAAGGCCGCAAGCAACTTCCAATTCGTCAAGCGGCTCAGTGGTCTGGCTATCGCCCATCAGACGCCGCTGAGGCCCTTTGGCCGACTCAGGACTATTGACGGTGGCGGTGGGCCCCGGACCCTTGACCTCAAGAAGACCGGGCTCTTCCCTATCACCGAAATGGCAAGGGCCTTGGCACTCAGCTCCGGTGTCGCAGTCCCTTCGACCCTGCAACGCCTCCGTCAGGTGGGTGATGACCCTGAATGGTCGGACGCCTGCGCGTCGCTAATCCAAGTGTTTAAAACGATGCAGCAAGTGCGGTTCGAGCATCAGGTACAGCAACTCGATGCAGGCTTATCCGCGGACGATCTGATCGTCCCAGGACAACTTGAACGATTGACCCGGCTCCAGTTGAGGGATGCTTTTCGCGTTCTTCGCGCAGTTCTAGATGAGTTCGCTTACCGGCTCGACTTGATGCGCTGAGCACCGATCGTTCCGCCTTGGCCGGATGGCGAGCGAACGAAGACGATCCTGTCGCGTCGAGCCGGGCACGGGATAGCCTTGGTGATAGAGCGCAAGGAGGCACGATGCGAGGTTTCGTGGTGTACGAGTCCCTGTTCGGCAATACCGCCCGGATCGCCCAAGCGGTCGTCGACGGCATGAAAATGCACCTCGACGTCGACCCGAGGGCGTGGATTTGCTGGTGATGGGGGGGCCGACGCACGCGTTTTCGATGTCGCGGATTACGACCCGCCAGGATGCCGTGAACCAGGGCGCCGATGCAGATCCCACCATCGGCTTGCGCGAGTGGTTGGACGACTTGCCTCAGGGGAACGACACCCTATTCGCGGCGTTCGATACGCGAGTCGACATGGTGCGCCGGCTGCCCGGATCGGCGGCCAAGGCCGCGGTGAAGGTGGCCCGCAAACGCGGCTACCAGCCGATCACGCGGCCCGAGAGCTTCTATGTCCAGGACGTGCCAGGGCCTCTGCTCGATGGTGAGGTGCAGCGCGCCGAGGTGTGGGGAACCCAGCTCGCCGAGTCGCTGGACAGAGAGCCGCGGAACTGGGGCTGAGCCATGACGAAGGCGCACTGGGCCGTTCGTCGAGGACGAGGACGCAGCCAGCGACGTCATCTGGCCGTCCTAAACTCGACAACCTCGGTCAGAGCACTAGCTGCGACATCATGATCGCAATGCAGACACACGCGGACGGACGACACACCTGAGAACTCCCGCGTCGACAGCCGAACGCGACAGGGCCGGGAACCTCGTGCGAGGTTCCCGGCCCTGTATCGCCTCGCCTCAGATGATCCAGAGGACTGCGAAGGTGATGGCGCCGGCAAACGCCGCTAGCGCAAGCACTGTCGGGACGATCACGCGGAACGTCCACCCCGGGTCCTCGACGAAAGTCATCCGAGCGAAGAGCCCGAATGCTCCGGTGAGCAGGAGGCCGGCCGCGATGAACATGGCGAAGTACCAGCCTTCGACCAGTCCACCGAGGAACCAGGTGGCCGGGACGAAGTACATCCACGCACCGACCGCCGCCGCCAGCACACCAGCGATCCCGAGAACCCACTCAGTGAGACGGGACCGCCGTGTAGGCATCCGGGTGACCTCCGTCAATGGCTTCTCACGAAGAGCTGTCACGAAGATCACCTCCTTTCCTGGATCACCCACTGCGGGCGATCCAGAGCCGATCATCAACCATTGAGGGTTCAGCCGATAGAGGCTTTGGTCGGGTGTGGCAGAGCCTTAGGTATAGAATGGTCGGGCAAAGGTATGCCGAGCCGGACCACACCGGCTTCCCTTCCAGGAACGGCGCCCGTTCTTACCGCCCAGTCGAAGGCCACACCGCCGACGCCACCGCAGCGCGATTGGGTTTCCAACCGCGGAGTCGTCGTCACTATTCGAAAACGGCGCGCCGAGCCGCACAACCGGCCTGACGACCCGGCGACCTAACAGCCGATGACCTCGTATGAACCGGCATGTAGAGCGCCCATTCTGATCTAAGCGATTTCAGGGGAGGTCCATGGTGGGAGAAACGTCAGTCTCCCGTCAGCACCCTCAGTGACTCCCTGATCGGGTAGCGCCGCCACAAGAAACTCGACGACGGTCTTTTCCCATTCGGCTGGGGCCACGCTGAGAGCGGCGGTGTGTGTTGCCCCAGGCACGCTCCAGATGATGACCGCATCCGGAGAGCGTTCTCTGATGTGCTCGGCCGCGTTGCGTTCATCGGGCATCTCGCCCCCAGGTGATGAGCAAGATTGGAGTCGGAGCGGCGCGCCAAGCTGCCTCCGCCAGGCCGATCGGCTTCGAAGTCCTCTGCGACCCGGGCTGTGGCCCCTTCGGCGACGACTCCGGCGATCCTCGGGTCGTGCGCGGCCGCTCCGATGGCTTCTTCGCCGCCCATCCGGAGGTATCCGGAGTCGAAAGACCCGGCGGCCGCAGTGACCGTGTGCATCTGCCCGGGGTCGTCGTTGCTCCAGGTGACGGTCGTGCCCACATTCACCCGAAGCTCGCTGGTGCAAGAACCGGGAGTGTCCGGGGGTCAGGCCGAGCGCTCGTAGTCGGCTTGACGGCCGTCCCCGGCCAACGTCCCCTTGACAACCAGAACGTCACACTGCGCCAGTTGGATTGCCCTGTGGCTCGTGCTTCCCAAGATGAGTGATGCGATCTCGCCGCGGCCTCTTGTTCCCACCACAAGCAGGTCCGCCCCCTCCTGTGAGGCATATTCCACCAAGGCATCCGGTGGGTAACCGTCCAGATCGACACGACGAACGGTCAAGCCGGCGCCTGCAAGAGTCGACTCGAGCCGCTCCCAGACTGTCCTGCGCTCGGCTTCGATGATCTCGGTGATGTCAACGGGGAACTCGGTATAGGTCATCGGAATGCGTACCACATGGACGACATGCAACTCCGCTTGCCTCCACGAGGCCTGTTCTATTGCCTTCTTCAGCACCTCCTTGGAGACGGGCGAGTCGTCTACGCCGGCAACAACTATCGACATGGTTCCTCCTGTCGTTGTCGACCAATGATCGCGCGCCAGCTGACGGCCGACTACGGCCGTTAGACCCTGATCGACGCTGTGACTTTCGCCCCTGGGCATCGAGACTCGACACAGCAATGATCGGGGAATGAGACACATGTTGAACTTGCGTCGTTTCCTGGTCGTGGTGACTGCTGCTGCCGTGACCATCCCGGCTTGCGGCGAGAACCGGGAAGTTGGCACCACGGCGATAGAGCCGACGACCACCATCACCACCGAGACGACCACGACCACGATCGAGCCGACCACAACGGCTCTCCCGACCACGACCTCCACCGGCACCGAGGTAACAGGGCAGACGGTGTACTTCCTGCTCGAGGAACTAGATCTCGATGACGGTTCCCCCGGCCCGTATCTGGTCCCTGTCTACAGAGAAGCCCCCGTTTCGGAGAACGCAGCCGAGACCTCGCTCAGGCTCTTGCTGGAAGGCCCGAGAGCAGACGAGGTTTCCGGTATCCCGCCCATCTCGACCGCGATCCCCGATGGCACGACCCTGCTCGGGGTGGTCGTGGAAGGAGTCACAGCCACCGTTGATCTAAGCGGAGAGTTCGATGAGGGTGGCGGCAGCTTCGGGATGCTCGCCCGGCTCGCCCAGGTGGTGTACACCGTCACCCGGGCCGCCGAGGTCGACGAAGTCGTGTTCAGCATCGACGGCGAAGTGGTGACAGTCTTCTCCGCGGAGGGAATCGAGCTCGACGGAGCACAGCAACGTGATGACTATTACGACATGCTGCCCCCGATCTTCGTCGATTCCCCTGCCTGGGGTCAGCCGACGACCAGCCCGATCCGGGTACAGGGCCTGAGCAACGTGTTCGAGGCCGTCTCGCAGGTCATGCTGACCGATGACGATGGAGCGCCTCTCTACGAAGACGACGTGTTGGCCACCTGCGGTACCGGGTGCTGGGGCGAGTGGCAGACTGAGATCGCGTACACCGTCGACCGGGAGCAGTTCGGCGCTCTGATCGTATGGGAGTTCTCGGCGAAGGATGGGAGCCGGATCAACATCCGGGAGTACCCCGTCATCCTGAACTGACCCCGAGAGCCGCTCGTGCCCGGGAAAGAGTCCATTGACTCCGTTCGAGCCGGCCGACAAGCCGGACAATGGCGATAGTGCCTCGGCTGCTCGGGTCGCGCCGGATCAAGGGCCCTGGCCCGAGATTGAAGGTGAAAAATATGGAGCTGAAGGTGTGGTCTCCGCTGCTGGATCTGGACAGAGAGTGGCGCTTCGACTTGCCGCGACTCGCATTGAGTCGCGAGCTGTTCGGCTTCGACTTCCGCCCCTCGATCGACATGGTCGAAGAGGACGGCGAATTGGTCGTGACGACCGAACTGCCAGGAATGGATCCCGCTGCGATCGATGTCTCCGTCGAAGGAGACATCCTCACCGTCAGGGGTGAGAAGACCGCGGAGACGAAGGTCTCCGAGGAGGATCGGTACCTCCACGAAAGGAGCTACGGGACGTTCCAGCGTCGAATCGCACTGCCTGCCGGCACCAGCCCGGACAAGATGGAGTGCAACCTACGACAAGGGTGTGCTCACTGTGCATGTGACTCTCCCACGAGGGCGAGATGCTGCCCGACAACAGTTCGCGCAGGCCGCAGCCAAGATCGTTGATCGGGCGGTACGCGCCACTGGTGTCGGCCATCTCGACAACGATCGCGTTGAGATCGACCTTCCGACAGAGGAGAAGCAGGTCGAGGTCCTTGACAGGCTTGAGCGGGCGGATCCGGCCGACCCGGCCAGGAACCTCGAAGGCGTGCTTCAGGAGCAGCCAACACTCTTCGATCGAGTGCCGGCGCAAGGTGATCCTGATGATCCGTCGTCTCACTCTGAGGCCGGTCCCGACGACGGTGCACTCTGACGGAGAAGGTTTCGGTCAGTAGTTACGCGACTCTCGCACGTCGAGCCAACAAAACCTGCCAGACAAGCAAGCCGATCAGGAGCAGGTAGGTGAGTCCGAACACGGCGAAGGTGGCATCCCACTCGGAGCCGCCGATGCTTCCCATCACGTTGGCGAACAAAGGTGTCAACGACGCGATTGCTGCGCCCGTCACCACGGCAAGCCCCACACAGAGCATCGACACGGTCCGAAGTGTCGTGCGGCGCGGCCCTCCGACACGCCTAAGTTCCTCGTCGCTTCGGCGCGACTGCTCAAGTGTGAACAGAGCGTCGAGCGCCAACAGGAGGCCGACCAAGCTGCTCGCCTGACCGACCTGTTCGCCCAACGGTGTCACTGTTGTCACCCAGTCCTTGGTGAATTGCGAGAGCGAAGGCATGGCGGCGGTGTAGATCTCCACGCTATCGGCGGTTGAACCGGCACCATTTACATGGCCGAACTCGTCAAGCCATGCAACGGGGACCGCTGGACCGCGGATGGCGGTGCTGGTTGTGGGCGCCGCTACCACCTGGACATTGCCGACGTCCGCGCCAGGGCGTGCTCCCCTGGCTAGCTGGGCCGGGGTCAGCAGGCTGGTCATCTTTGACGTCGACGTTCCGAGGTACGGCTCGAAGCATGGCGCCTGGAGAAGGTTGATGACGTCGCCGTAGCCGTTGCGTACAAGCGTGGTCTGGTCGGCTGCAAAAAGGTGGACGATCAGCTTCTTGTTAGGAGGAATCCGATAGTGGGCCTGAGGGTCCCCGAGGGCGAGGATGTTCCAGAGTCGCCACACCACGATGATCGCCGCTAGGAAGCTCTTTGAGCCTCTCCGACCCAGCACCAGAACCAGCTCCTCGCAAGAGGATCGGCCGGCGTCGAGGCAGCTTTCGATTCGTGCGATCAGGTCAGGGGTCGTGCCTTTCCTGCCCTGGTAGGCGGGTTGGTCCGGGTCGTCATTGAGGCGGAAGCCGTCCCCCCACCTTTCGATGGCT
>CAZRID010000046.1:0-5439 GCA_964600055.1 uncultured Acidimicrobiaceae bacterium | reverse complement strand
GGGTTGGTCCGGGTCGTCATTGAGGCGGAAGCCGTCCCCCCACCTTTCGATGGCTACGTAGTCGAAGCGTGTGAAGAGGTGGATGGCCAGGGTGAAGACCTTCAGGATGGTGGCCTGGAGCGGGAACAGCTCAACTCCGAGGAACTGGGGGCTGGTGGCGAATTCGACAATGCCGCCTTCCGGCACCACCACCTCCGGTATCCCATTCCTCTCATCGACTCGTTGGTCTGCCGCCTTCCGAAGCTGGGCGAGTTCGCGTCGTGATGTCATCTCATTCCTCCATGCCCAGGCGCTGGCGGATCTCAGCGATCTCGAGTTCGAGGTCGTGGCTGTTGCGGAACTTCACCGCCAACTCCAAGAGGGTTCTGGCCGCTGCCAAACGTGTCCTTGCGGAATCGTCCTCCATGCAGCCCCTGATCACTTCGACGGCTTCTGCGCTGAGAGCGGTCAGTTGACCGGCAGTCGATACGACCCGTTCGCCCCGCCGGTCAGACACCTGCCGCGCAAACTCGGCGTTCTCCATTCGCCGTGCCACCGTCCGGCCCGAACAGCCGGCCAGTTCGCCGGCTCGCTCATACGTCAGCCCCGCCGCCAGCGCATCGACGATGATCTCGTCCTGCGCTCCCCGTCGGCTGGTGCCCTCATCGTGGCTGTTGCTATCCATCAGTGCCTCCTTCAAGGTCGTGTTCACCCCTTAGTAGGAGATAGGGCCACTCAGACAGCATCCGATTCATGCGGCCCGCATCGAGAGCAAAACCCTCGACCTCTGCTTCAACCGCATGCTCTGGCTTCGTGGTTGGCCTTGCCATGTCATCTCCTTCGAGTACGGGTGCGCCGCGGTGGCGCACACCCACCCTTCAGAGGACTTCGAGGCAGTTGGACAGTGCCCGACCAACGGGGATCCCGGATGACAGACTCATGAGTCGCCCAGATGGATAAGATCCAAACCGTCGAACCTTGCGACGACGCGACAGCCCCCTACTCCGAGCGATGCCGGCGCCGATCGCTCGCTCCCTAGGCAGATACGTCGATCCCTCTCACGCATTGGTTTCTCCTTGCTGACAAGTTGTCCTCACTCCTTGCTGAGGTGTTCGAGCAACCCGGACACCCGGCTGCCCGAGCGGACTGCTTGGAGAGAATGGCCACCCCTGCAGAGCCGCCCGGTCCGTGACAAACCCGCTGCGCGGGAGTTACGCGGCTCGGGCGTCGCCGACACCTCATCGACGCCAACGACGCGGCTCGAACCGGGCGCCGTCGTGCCCGAAGGACCCAAACGGAGGCCGTTCTCCTCGGTCCATCGCCCTGATGGTGGGGCGTCCAATGTGGGCGAGGACGAGACGACCGACCTGTCGTTCCCTTGCCTCTCGACTCACCGCCAGGGCGGCCGCGTGACCGCCGACGCCACCTCTGAAGTGAATCGCTCGATCCCAGCCCGCGGCGTCGGCGAACATGAGATCGCTGTGACTGGCCCACTCCGGGAAGACGAGAAACTCGGGTGCCCAGACGATGTGGCGCTCCTCGGCGCGAATCGAGTAGCCATAGGTGGGATGAGACGTGTGGATCACCGGCATCGGGTCCAGCGTCAGACCTCGAGCGGCGAATCGTTCGACACCCGCTTCCACTCCCCTCTCGCTGGCCAACTCCCGAATCTCTCTCATCAGCTCGGCGCGATCGTCGGTCATCAGCCACCCGTCGACCGCTGCGGGAAACGAGCCCGGATCACCACCACCGCCAAGGACCACCTTCACGCCGTCGTGATCGACCAAGAGCCCAGCGGGAGCGAAACGAGGTGATGCCATCGCACCCACACCGGTCAGAGTCAGCCTGAACGCCATCCCATGCCCCCGCCACCACCGAACGCGACCCATCGACGAGAAATGGCTTTTCGCAACTGTGGATCATTGTGCACCGCGACCCGTGAGCACCCCGTCGTGATGTGGGTCCGGGACAAGATCTCATTGCATGTCGGGCAAGGGTTGGCGACAGCGATACAGCGCCGAATCGCGGCCCAAAGTCTGCATGGTCCAAAGGGAGAAGGACGCCGAGTGGCATCCCATCCGGGTCTTTGGCCCCTGTTCATATGAACGCTCAACACGCATCATCGGAACAAGGCATATAGGAGGTGAACCGTGCATGCCAAGCCCGGCGATCGACTGGTCGTCGGCAGTAACCGAGTAGGTGAGCCGGCAAGACAAGCCGAGATTCTTGAGGTGCGTGGCGACAAAGGATCCCCGCCCTACTACGTGAGATGGGCAGATGGCCATGAGAGCCTCGTCTATCCGGGATCGGACATGACGGTGGAGCACCATCACCAGCCCCGCAATCGGAGTTAGGGTCGGGCCGCATCTCGAGCCGCAAATCTAGGGCTAGACCATGAAGTCCAGCGCCTTCGAGGTCACTTGAGAGCGCGGAGACGGCCGTCCTCGGCGTCCTCGAACTTGGTCCCGAACGGCTGGCTGGCCTGGGTGAGGGTCCGTGCCAGCCAGGTGACGTCATCGCGTTCGGCCCGTTGCAGGCGAAACCGGTGGAGAAGCATGGGGATCATCTCCAGCTCTTTGAGTCCTGCATGAGTGAGGGTCGCCAGATAGAGGACGCCTAGATCGGGTCGGAACTCGTCGTGGCCGCCGATGCCCTCGTAGTCGTTGATCAGGTCGCCGCACCCGTAGAGAATGAGGCGGTCTCGGTAGATCTCGATACCGATTGGATGGTGGGAGGAGTGGCCGTGGACGATGTCCACTCCTGCCTCGTCGATGAGCGCGTGGGCGAAGCGTCTGTGGCCCAGGGGGACCGCATAGCCCCAGTTGGGTCCCCAGTGGATCGAGACAACCGCCATGTCTCCGGGTTGCCTGACCTCGTCGAACGCAGCGTTGATCTCGTCGACGGCGTCCCCAGTGAGTGAGTGGAGCAGCCACACTCCGGCGCGGTCGGCGGCCGCCGACCAGGAAGCGGGGATCCCGCTCGACTGCGTGCCGACTGCCAGCACGATCACCCTCGATCCGGAATAGGTCTCGATCACGGCAGGTCGTCGCGACTCACCGGCATCGGCACCGGCCCCAGCGGTGATGATCCCGGCGTCGTGTAGCGAGTCCAGCGTCTGGGCGAGGCCGGCGTAGGACCAGTCGAGGATGTGGTTGTTGGCCAGGACGCAGCAGTCGATGCCGGCGGCCTTGAACGCGTCGACGTTTCCGGGGTGCATCCTGTAGTGGATGCCCTTGGCGGGCCAAGGCTCACCGCGGTCGGTCACCGCTGTCTCCAGGTTGATGATGCGGGCGTCGGCCCCGGCCTGGTCGAGGACAGTCAGCGCGTCTCCCCAGACGTACTCGGGAGCTACCCCTCTGGGTATGGCCCCATGGCTGCGCTCCGCGATCTCGACGTATCGGATGGCCGACTTCGCCCACGACTCGTACAGCGTCGGGTTACCGGGAGTCGCCAGGATTTGGTCGATCCCGCGACCGGTCATCACGTCGCCAGATACGAATAGGCGCAAGGGCTCGCCGCTCATGCCCCGGGTCGACCAGTGTCAGCTTCCTGGAAGTGTCGGGCGAACCATTGTCTCGCCAGTGTGGCCACCTGGTCGAGGGCGCCCGGCTCTTCGAAGAGGTGGGTGGCCCCTGGGACGATCTCAAGACTGGTCTCGCATCTCATCTGAGCTCGTGCCTCCCGGTTGAGGTCGAGTACGACGGTATCGAGGCTCCCAACGATGAAAAGTGTCGGTGCCACCACGTCGGAGATGCGCGGTCCGGTGAGGTCCGGTCGACCGCCCCGTGACACCACAGAGGCGATGTACGTTCCCAGGTCTGCGGCGGCGCGGAGACCTGCTGCCGCACCGGTGGAGGCTCCGAAGTAGCCGACAGGTTGCGACGGCCATTGCTCGAATCGGGTGAGCCAGCCGGTTACATCGATCAGCCGACTGGCGAGCAGCTCGATGTCGAAGACGTTGGCCCGGTCCAGCTCTTCGTCGGGAGTGAGCAGATCGAAGAGCAGAGTTCCCAGCCGGGCCTGGTTGAGTGCCTGAGCCACGTGGCGGTTCCGAGGGCTGTGGCGACTACTACCGGAGCCGTGCACGAAGATGACGGTGCCTTTGCAGTCGGGAGGAAGACTCAGTCGTCCCTCAAGCGTGACCTCACCAGCGGCGATAGTTACATCTCCGTCAAACCCGTCTACTCCTCTTTCCGGGGGGTCGGCCGCCTGCAAACCGACCGGAGCTTTGGTCACTCGTTCCAGCAGGGATGTGACCTCTTCGTCTGTCGTCTGGTTGAAGTCGTAATAGAACTGGCCGATGGCGTAGAAGGAAAACGGCTGTTCGACGATGACGACCTCGTCGGCGTCTCCTGCGAGTCGCTCCGCAGCGTCCGTGGGAGCCACCGGGGCGGCGACCACGACCCGTGCGGCACCGAGACCGCGGGCGACACGGCAGGCAGCTTTGATGGTGGAGCCGGTCGCGATGCCGTCGTCGACTATCACCGCCACTTTCCCGTCCAACGGCACCCTTGGCCGACCCATGCGGAACAGCTCCGCCCTCCGGTGCAGCTCGGCGCGCTCTCGCCGCTCCACGGCTTCCAACTCATGCTCAGAGACGCCCGCCATGGACATGATCCTGGAGTCGAGGATGCGAACCCCTTCCTCACCGATGGCGCCCATGGCGAGCTCCGGCTGATAGGGGACTCCCAGCTTGCGGACCACGATCACGTCAAGCGGGGCGTTGAGACGGGTGGCCACCTCGTGGGCCACCGGGACACCTCCCCGGGGTAGGCCTAGGACCACCACGTCGCCCCGATTCTCCAGATGGGTCAGATGTTCTGCCAGACGACGACCGGCCTCCACGCGGTCACTGAACATTCGATACCTCCTCTCTGCAGTGTCGCCAACAACGACCGTGACGCCTAGAGGCACAAGTCCTTACGGGATCGGAGCCAGCTCTAGCCATCGGACGTGGCGCCAGATGTGGACACCGTCGAACGGAGGAGCTCTCTCAGCATCGCGGCGTTGGCAGGCGCCTGTGCCTCGCCGTCGTTGTTGAAGAAGGCGAATCCCACCCGACCTCGCAGGGCTTCTACCCACGGGGCCAGTTCCTCCCGTGTGTAGTCGTGGGCGTATCCACCCTCCAACCCGTGAAACCGGGCATAGACCAGGTCGGCAGTGCCGGTGAAGTCGAGCGGCATACGTTCCGAGCTGACCCAGACCAGGGTGGTCTCGTGGGCATGGAGCACCGAATAGACCTCGGGGGTCAGCCACGAAGGGTGGCGAAACTCGACGGCGTGTCGAACATCCTCGGGCAGGTCGGAGAGAAAGTCCTCCAGTATCGAAACGTCTCTCTCCAGGTCGGGTGGAAGCTGCCAGAGGATCATGCCCAGGCGCTCCCCCAACCCTCGAGCCCGCCCACAAAACCGGGAGACCGGCTCGCTGGTGTTCTGCAGCCGGAGCCGGTGGGTGATGTAG